>JAWLBB010000003.1:300000-501062 GCA_041395105.1 Opitutaceae bacterium
CAGCAACGGGATGCTGGCAACGTTCTCCAACTGGGGGCCGCAGTCCGTCCTGCTCGGCGCCCCGGGCACCACCATCCTCTCGACCTGGTCCTCCAGCGACAACGCCTACAAGGTGGAAGGCGGAACTTCGATGGCGGCTCCGCATGTCACCGGAACCATCTCCCTCCTGATGGCCGAAGACGCTGATCTTGATGTATCCGGAGTTCGGAGCAGGCTGATCCGGAATTCGATCTCCAACGAATTCCTTGAAGGCAGAACCCTTCTCGGGTTATCCCTCAACGCCGGTGCCACTATTGAGAATGCCGTGCAGACCGAGCCCCACGATGCCTTTGAGGATCCGGCCGTTCTCATCCAGTTTCAGAACACGCGCTCCGCCTACCCGAGTCTCGCCACGACCCAGCCCGGAGAGCCGGTTCACGGTAGGGAAGCGGATCAGGGAACCGTCTGGTACACCTGGACGCCCGCCGTGGCGGCCCGGGTCTCGTTGAGCGTGGTCTCGGAGGTCCCCGATTCCACCGTGGTTGTCTATACCGGCAGCCAACCGGAGAACCTGAACCGAATCGCGGATGCTTCGCCCGGCCAGTCGTCCGAGTTCGATGCCCTCCCCGGAGTGGCTTTTCGCATTGTTCTTTCCGGCGCCCGCAACGCGATCCCCACGCCCTCAACCTTCACCCTGAGTGCCCGGCCTCTGAACGACCCTTTCAGCGGAGCCGGGAAAATCGCCGGCGACTCTTTCGTCCTCTCGGGCTCCACCGAGAACGCGACCCGCGAACCATTGGAACCCGCTTCAAGCGGAAGCGGCCGCACCGTCTGGTGGCAATGGACGCCGTCCGCAACCGGAGTCTATGTCCTGGCCCTCGATGCGGCCGACACGTCCACCCGCTTCAAGCTCTATCGCAGCGAGGGAACCACCCTCGCCGGCCTAATCCCGATCGACCCGGTCGGCACAACGGTTTTTGGCCGCCAGGCCAGCGCCTATGAACTCGTGGGCGGCCAGGCCTATCAACTGCAGGTGGAGTCGATGGGACTTCGCGGAACCGTCTTCTCGCTGGTGGGACAACCTTCTCAGTCTCCGTTCATCGCCAGTCAGCCCGCCGATGCCCAGGTCCGGCCCACCCAGACGCTCACCCTGGAGGTTGTCGCCCTCGGCACCCCGCCGCTCGCCTACCAGTGGGAATTCAATGAAGTGGCGATTCCGGGAGCGACCGGTGCCCGACTCACCGTGCCGGACTTTGGACCCGCCAACGTCGGCCCTTATCGAGTGATCATCGATAGTCCCACCGGCCGGACGACCAGTCGGACCGCATCGGTCGACCTTCTGCCCCCTGACCTGAGAATCCTGAAGCAACCCGCTGATCTGACCGTCGACGAAGGCGGGAATGCCGGATTTGCGGTTCTCGCCGTCGGCGATGGTCAGTTGGCCTACCAATGGTTCAAGGACGGACAACCGATCGAGGGTGCGACCGCGAATCATTTCACCCTCACCGGAGTCGATCCGGCCGACGAAGCCGCATATCATGTCCGGGTGGCCAGTCCCTTTGGTTCGATTCAATCCATGGCGGCCACCCTTCATGTCTCATCCTCGGCAAACCTGGAACCCGTCTGGCGCCTGCCTCGCAGTCCGGGATTCGATCTGAATGCCAGCCACTACGCCGATGGAATCTTCGTCGTCGGAGGACAAGGCGGCCACTACGCACTTTCGGCCGACGGGATCGACTGGCAGAGCGCCACCGTGCCCGAGCCAATGACGATCAACCACATCTTCAGGAACGGCACGAACTGGGTCTTCGTCGGCCCCATTGCGCCCTTCAACGCCACCTATGCCTTGGTGACTCCAGATTTCACCACCTGGGTCCGTCATCAGGTGAGCGGCGGGCCAATCCGAAGTCTGGCCACTGACGGCACGATCATCGTGGCAGCCGGGAGCGATTCGTTCCGATCGGTCGACGCGATTCAATGGACACGCCTGCCTCAGGGAGTCTCCAATATGCACGCCGTCGTCTGGGCCAACCATCGATTCATGGCTGGATTGGAATACTCCGGAGGTGTCTGGACCTCTCCTGACGGAGTGGACTGGACCATGGTCTCGGACCGGAATATAGGAAATTGGAAACTCAAATCCGATGGCGAATGGTTCTACTCCTATACCAGTCGATCCCGCGACGGCATCACTTGGGAGTCCTCTGGGATCGGAGAAAACGACGGCATCGTGGTAGCCAAGGGCATCTACGCACGCGTCGACTTCAACGGCTTTCAGACATCAAATAACGGTATCAATTGGAAGCCGGTCGATACGGGTGATGTACCTTTTTCCGATCCGATACCTCTCTCGGCAGTTACGGATGGCGAAATCGCAATCGTCACGGGGAAACGCGGTCTTCTCGTGACAGGATCGGTTGGAACGACCATGGCCGTTCGGGCACGCCCTGCTCCGTATGGTCGACTCCACCTGGCGGGGAACGCACTCTTCTTCCTCTCCTTCTCACCGGGTGAATCCTCTTTTTCCCTTGATGGCATCGAGTGGACTCCCCTGCCCGTCCAAGGATATCCCGAAGACTATTGGGAGCAGGTCTTTTTTCATCAGGATAAATTCTATCTCGTCAATAATCAGAGAAAGATCTTCGCCGGGCCGTCGCCTTTGGCCCTGACTGAGGTCACCAGAGATTTCGGCCAGTTCGCATGCTCGGCCTTCGGCTCAATCTTCCGGATGAACTTCGATGAGGAGATTGAGCAATCGAGCAATGGAACCACCTGGAACCGTATCCTGGGGAAGCAGGCGCCCTTTGAAGTCGAACGCTCTTTCACGGCCGGCAATCTTCTCTTCATGACCAGCTATTCAGGGGTCTACGCCATCAGGTCGGATGGAACCGCCAGCTACATCGACCAATTGCCGACGACCAACGGAATCGCCCACTCGGGCTCCCTCTACGGCTCAGTCACGGGCATGGGCACCATCGCCCGCTCGTCCGACGGTTTGAACTGGCAGCAGGCGGACCTGATCCGACCATCCGAATACGCCATGGGGATCGCCTGGGGAGGGGGCCGGTTCCTCGTGGCCACCAAGTATGGCAATCTCTACGAATCAACCGACCTGGTCATCTGGTCACCGGTCGGACGGTTCGCCGGAGGCAGCGGACGCCTGCTCTTCTTCAAAGGACGCTTCTGGCTGACCAGTGATCCCGAATCACTCAACCCCCGATTCCCTCAGGATTTTGGCAGTGGTGTTCAGTCGATCGGCTCGCCACCCGGGCAACCTCCGGTCGTCGCGATCGCGGGAACCACCTCCGATCTCGTAGTCCTGCCCCGTTATTCTCATCTCACGGTCGTGCCCACCGCCGCCGATCCGGACGGCGATATCTCCTTCCAGGACCTGACCACCACCGGGTCCGCCTCCTGGCTGCACGACCTTGGGGATGGGGCCTACCGCTTCACTCCTGAAACAACCGGCCAACAGGTCCTCACCCTCAACGCGATTGACGAATCCGGAAACGAGGCCACCACGACCCTTCGCGTACAGGTGAATCCAACCATGCCGATCGTGGAATTGCCGGAGGGTTATCTCGGCCGGATGAATGCGGCCGTTCGCTTCCGAGACGAATGGTGGGCCTTTGGGATCGACGCCCGGGCCGCCCGCAGCGTCAACGGTGTCGATTGGGAGATCTTCGGACTGGACCCGAACATGCGCCTGATGGATGTCCAGCCGATCGCGGACCGCCTCATCGGCGTGACCCGGGATTTCCAGCTGGTCGCCTCGGAAGACGGCATCAACTGGACTGAGGTCCGGGGTCCAGCTCCGAATGGAAGTCTGGATTTCCCCAAACTCGTACCGATCGGGCGGCGGCTCTATTTTCGTGAGACCTTCAACCGGACGTTGACCAGTATTGACGGTATCCAATGGGAGCTTGTCATCGGCATCGACGGCGTGACCAGCGCCGTTTCTGAAAATGGATACATCATCGCCACGGGCTGGGAATCGGGATATGGGTTATCGGTGGATGGTGTCCACTTCTCGCCACTTGACGACTTTCTGCCGATCGGAACCAACCCGATCCTTTCTGTCGCCGCCGGCAACGGCCTCTTCATCCTGACCACCACCGGCCCGGTGGTTCTCAAGTCGACCGAACCAGACCAGGCATGGCTGCCTTCGATCCAACTGCCCGTATGGGGAGTCGGGAGCATGCGGGTGATCTTCACCGGCGGTCGTTTCTACCTGGACTCTCGCTCATCGTCCACCCCCTGGCTCGCCTCGATCGACGGGGTTGACTGGCAGAGTTGTCATGGCTTCCCGGGAACGAGTGTACTCGTCGCCGCCGACAGACTGGTCGCCGCCGGGACCCAGTTCCTGACCACCTCCAGCGATGGCCTCAACTGGACGACCGACCCGGCCCGACCACCCGTTCCCTATGGCGTGCAACTTCTTCCCGGTGAAAACGGCACCCTCGGATTCCGCGAAGGCAGCGCGAGCCAGTTGTGGTCGGACGGCGGGCATACGGCATTCTCGCCCAACGGGATCGATTGGCCGACGCTGGTCGCGTCGAGTGTGTTCTACAGCTCGGCCATCACCCATTTCGGGGGGCTTCATGACAGGCGCTTCCTGCGCGAGAGTAAGCCCGGCGAAGCCACTTCAAACCGGGTCCGGGTTTCATCCGGTTTTGGCCCATGGAGCGACCTCGTGGTGAACGACGCAGCGGCCTGTGCCTTCGCCGTGGGATCTGAAAAGGTCTGGCTGCTGACCGCCGACCGTGGAGTCTGGGAGTCCGACGCATCCGACGAATGGGCGCGGCTCGCAACCTTGCCCGAGTCAGTCGACCCCTACACCGCGTTGATGGCCTACGAAGGTGGGCGGCTCTTCCTTCAGACCATCAGCCAAACGCTTCTGCACTCAACCGACGGGATCACCTGGTCCGAGGCTGTAATTCCCGATGGCTCCGATGTCGAGATCACCGGCATCACCCACGGTTTCGGCCGGTGGGTGGTGACCAAGGGTACCCGGCTTCATTCATCCATTGATCTGGTTTCCTGGAATTCGAGCGAACAATCCGCTTACGGCCCGGCCCGATTTCTCGCCGACCGATTCTATCTGCCGGTGCACGGTGGCTATAAGAAGTCGACCGATGGGTTGGTCTGGACACAAACGAACCTGAACTCGAGGACCACCTATTACCGGGTGGCCCGGATGGCCGGTGAACTGGTCCTGTTGGCGACCAACCCGGATCGTACGGACACCATCGCCGGAGGCCATTTCGATCTGGTGGCAACCGGTCAGTCGGTCTTCTCCGGATCACCGTATGTCTATGACGCGGTCGACTTCGGTACAGACACCTACCTTTTTGGTGCGTCGGGGACCCTCATGCGCGTTTCCCATGTCGATCTGCGACTGGATGAGATGTCCCTCCACAGCGGCGAAATCCGTCCCGGCGCGACTGGCGTGGTCGATGCCCTACTGACCAATCCGACTCAGACCGGAATCCCCCCGGGGCACAGCGCAACCATCGAGATTCTTCTCACCTCGGTGTCCGGAATCGATCGGCTCTCGGATATTCCCGTTGCGCGGATGGACATCGATCTCGCCGCGGGTTTCGCTGCAGGTGAGTTCCGCCTGCTACAGGTTCCGATCCGGATGCCTGATGTCCTGCGTCCGGGCCTTTGGCGTCTCAGGGCATTCATCGACTCCGATATTCATGAGGCCAATCTGCTCAACAATTCCCTGATCGAGTCGGGTCCGCCCCATAACCTGAACGCTCAAACACTGACGACATCGGTGGCCGGCCCCGGCTCTTTTCTCGGCATGGCCCCGGGCGATCGTGTCGTCGCCAGGGATTCCCGGGTCAACCTTGTCCCGATTGCGGGAGACAACGCGTATTTCCTCAGATGGGATGGCGACGTTGAAGGAGGGATCGGGGCCACCACGGTGCAAATGGATCGCGATCGCTCCGTAACAGCGATCTTTTCCAACTACCTCCGAATGGGGATTTCCATCGAAGGGCGAGGAACGGTCGAGACCGACCAGGATCCGGACACCCTGACCATTGGATCCAGCGTGAAACTGACGGCCCTCCCCTCACCCGGTTGGGTCTTCCGAAACTGGTCCGACGGCGTTGAGGTGACCGAGGCGGAAACCTCGGTCACCGTGGGGTCTGACCTTCAGGTTCGGGCGCACTTCGACCGGACCCGTCAAAGCTTCCTCGAAGGCCATTTCACTGAAGCTGAGAGGGCCGACCCGGATCTTTCAGGCGATTTTGCGGATCCCGATCTCGACGGACTGAACAACCTGACAGAGTTTGT
Organism: Opitutaceae bacterium; assembly: GCA_041395105.1. Classification (NCBI taxonomy): domain Bacteria; kingdom Pseudomonadati; phylum Verrucomicrobiota; class Opitutia; order Opitutales; family Opitutaceae; species Opitutaceae bacterium. Next base: position 306,286 of record JAWLBB010000003.1, read on the forward strand.
CCTGGACCTGGATCCGCGCATGGCCGATTTGCCGCCCCACTACGAGACCTACCGCGACGGCAACGAGATCTCGTTTCTCTTTCCCCGAAACCACTTCCTGGACGGATGGGTCCTTCGGGCCGAAACCTCCACCAACCTCAAGGACTGGACGACCGCAGGCCTGACTGAAAAGATCATCGAATCCGACAACGTCTTTGACTATATCGAAGTTCGTCGGACATCCAACGGATTCAACCCGGTCTTCTTCCGGCTCGAGATCATCTCGCCCACCCAAGCCCAATCCGTGCCTTGAGCCACTCCACACGGGATGGTGGAGAGAAGGGGGCAAGGTTGAATGGCTTGTCATCACGAGATACGCCCCAATGCGATCACGAACGCCTCTTCCTCGGGGTGATGAAGCCGGACCAACTGCCCGGTCGGGTCATCGACGAACTGCGGGCCCTGAAGGCCGAGGGCAAAGTCCGACGAATCGGCATGTCTTGTCACGATCGAAAGTTCATCGGCACCTGCGCGGCCGACGGCGTTTTCGACACCTACATGGTCCGCTACAATGCAGCCCACCGTGGTGCGGAAACGGAGATCTTCCCTCACCTAGGCCCCCACGACCCGGCCGTGATCAGCTACACCGCGACCCGCTGGGGCTTCCTCCTGCGGCGTCCAAAAGGTTATCCGCCAGATGGCCGCATCCCCACCCCGGCTGAATGCTACCGCTTCGTGCTCTCCCGGCCGGAAGTCGACGTCGTCCTGACGGCACCGTCCAACCTCGATCAACTGAAGGAGAATCTGACCGCGTTGGAATCGGTCCTGCTTGATCCCGAGGAGCTGCGATTCATGCAGGAGTTCGGCGATCTTGTGCATCAACAGAATAAGCGCTTTATGGGGGGATGATCGAGAAAGGGTGGTGTGTGAACCTCGGTGATCGACTCTTGTGGACCGGGTTCACGCTATTCGCGGTGGCCTTCTTCCTGACTTATGTGGGGGTCAAGAGTGACCTGCGCACCTTCGCCGCTCATGACGATGCCCTCTTTGTCCATCAGGCGGAGAGCATCGCTTCGGGGCATTGGCTGGGAGACTACCATCCGCTGACCCTGGTAAAGATGCCCGGCTACGCCCTCTTTCTTTCTTTTGTTATCAAGTCCGGCCTGCCCTATCTCTGGGTCCTCTCCGTTTTTCATATCGCCGCGGTGGCCTTTCTCCTGCACCGCAGCCGCTATCTATTTCCCGGAACCGGATGGCTGCTGCTCATCGCCGGCTTCTTCCTCCTTTTCAATCCGATCTTCGCCGGCTCCCTGAGGATCTACCGGTTTCAGCTCACCGCCATTGTCTTCATGGTGTTTCTTGGTTCCGTCGTCGGACTCTACGAACGGGCGCATCGCCGATCTCATTGGGGCGTCGAAATCTTTGGTCTGTTGCTCGCGGCATTGTCGTGGGGACTGCTCTGGTTCTCCCGGGAGGAGAATCTCCTCTACACGGGTTGTCTCGCCGTGGGAATGACCGGTTATCTACTGATCGCCCGATCGCTGGTCAGCCCCTGGTGGAATTTGCGATTCGTGCTATCGGGATTGTTCGGAGTCTTCGGCTTCTGGCTGTTCATAGCAGGGATGAACGTCCACCACTATGGGCGCTTCATCGTCTGCGAAAAGACGGCGTCGCCCTATCCGGACCTCATGCGGACGTTCTTCAGCATCGCGGATCCGGAGTTGGATCCCCGTTTTCTTGGCTCGACCGCATCACGCGAGAAGATCCGCAGGGTCGCCATGGAAGTGCCCGAGTTCCAACTGATGGCCGACAACCTGATCAAGTTCGCTTCGAGTTGGCGTGGAACCTATCTTGATTCGGAAACCCTGACCATTCGCGAGAAACCCGAAGGCGCTCTGACCGTCTCGCATTTCGAGTGGGCATGGATGGATGCAGCCAGCGCCTCCGGGTATTTCCGGGATGGGCTGACCCTTGCCGAACGCTACGGTGAACTGGACGAAGCGCTGACCGACGCCATAGCCGATCATCGACTCAGGGTCGATGAGCCTATCCGTATTCAGGCCGGATCCTACGGACTGACCGGCAGGGATTTGGCAGTGATTTTGCGCCTTATGCCACGGGTCTATCCGGACCTCTTCTTCACGCCTTCGGCCGTTTTGCGGGACTACCGGGACCTCACCGCCAGAGTATCCCGCGATCGGGACGAGAACAAAGACCAGCGGGCGCGTTGGGCGTCCGTCCTTAAGGTGCGCTATTTGGATGAGGGCGACGAGGCTGGTTACCTGGACTGCATTGCCACGCCTGCAAATCGGTTCTGGAACCTGGCGACGGCAGCCTTTGCCTTTATTGCAATACCGCTGATCCATCTCGCCACACCGCTGGCTGGCCTGACCTTGGTCGTCGCAATCTGTCGCAAACGCGGGGACCTGGCGGTGGCGATTGCCGTGATGGCGTCCACTTACCTCGTCCATTACCTCATGTTGACGGCACTGACCGTCGCGAGCGGCAATCACGCGACCACTCGCGGTTATTTCCTGCCCTCCTTTGCCCCCCTGATATTGACTGCATTTGTGTCGATCGGCAGTCTCTGGTCCCTCCGGAAACGTCCCGCCGATCATCCCCGCAAGGTTTGAAACGCCCAGGCTGGCAATTCTTGAAACCGCCACCGGGGTTGTGCCGTATCCACTGATAAGCTGAACCGGAAATCACGATGAACCATCACCTGATTATCGCAGGACTCCTTTCGGGACTCCTGATCTCCCTGTCCGGATGCACCCGCCGGGACGGAAACACCTACCGTCCCCAGGCCCTCGGGCGGATCGGGGGTGCCGACAAGGGCGTCGTGGTCAATGTCCGCCTCGTCAATGTCGAGGGGACCACCAAGACCGGAACCGTCCTCGGCGGCATCACCGGAGCAGCCATCGGCAATGATCTCGGCGGTGGCCACAACGACGCCATCAAGGTCCTGAGCACGGCGGGCGGAGCCATTGTCGGGGGTATCGCCGGCGCCGGCACCGAGGAAATGATCACCCGCACCACCGCCTACGAGTACATCGTGGAGATGGACTCGGGCGTGACCAAGACGATCGTCCAGCGCGACGATGAGCCGATTCATCACGGAGACCGGGTGATTCTCCTGAGCGGACCCGATGCCAAGATCATCCCGGACCCGACGATTTAGGGCCGGCTGGCCTCAATTGCGGGAATTGATTGCTGCCGCCTCCGCCCTCTTGTACTGATCCCGGAAATGATTGGAAAGGCGCTTCGCCAGGCGGATTTCCTCCAGGGGATCCGCCGAGCGCAAGGCGGCCTTTATTGAGGAATTGGTTGTCTCGTAGTCGACCTCGGACAGGTCGGTGAAGATCGCGACTGCTCCGGGTGGCCGACCGTTATCCAGGATGGCCTTCCATGCCCGGATCATTTCATGGTGGGTGTCGAGGCAGACCACCCGCATGACGAAAGCCATTTCCCGAAACAGGTGCCCCGTCCACGAAGCGTGATAAATGAAGTCGTTCTCCGGACCGTAGGGCTCAACCTCCGGATCCGACATGAAGGTACTCGCCTCAGCCGTATACGCGTCCCGCCGCACCGGCAGGCGTCGCAGGGCGAACTGTTGCGGACCGCCGGGCGTGCCAACCCGATAGTTCCAGAGCTTCTGGCCCTCCAGTGACAGGACAAACTCAATGAACGACTCAGCCACTTCCCGATTGGGGGCACCCCGGAGGAGTCCGATCGGATCAACGGAGAAAACGGATCCGCCCGGGGGAGTCAGGTATTGCACCCGCGGCCTGCCCTCGCGGCGGGAGACGGCCTCGGCCTGGTAGCGACCATAGAAATCGATGCACATCCCGGCTGCCGAGTCCCCCTGAAAGACATCGATGGGTGGCTTCTGGGACGAATCCGTGAAATACCGGGCATTGGCTCCGAGGTTCTGCAGGAGCTGGAATCCCCGGACCCATCCTTCCCGCACAGCCTGCGCCTCGACCGCATCGCCAGTCTCTCCTCCGGCCTGAAGCTCAACCAGACGCTCCTGCATGGCCTCCTGCAGCACCATCTCAAAAGCCTTGTTGATGGAACTGCTCTTGGTCGGATCCGCCAGGGCGAGTTCCCCGAAGAGCCGGTCATCGGCCAGGTCCGACCAACGGGTCGGCGCCGCCTCGATCCCGAGCCGAGCATAGACATCCGCATTGTGAATGATTCCGAAACTGGCAAGAACCGCACCGTGCCACCGACCTTCAGGATCGGTGTAGGGTTCGCCGTTGTGCGAAAGCGGGATGATCGCTTCGGAAAACCATTCGGGATGCCGTTCCATCAATCCCGACGGTACGAGCCGACCCGCCGCCGCCTGCCGGATGAAATCGTAACTCCCACCCCCGAAGAAAACATCGAGTCCACAATCCACCTCGGAAGCAAGAAATGCCCGACGGGCGGCTTCTCCCTCGGAATCGTCCTGCGGCGTGTCGTCGGGAATCACCCTGGAGTTGTCGAACGCAGAGAGGACCTCGTTGTTCCAGGAGCGGCCCATCTCCCGCTCCCATAGCAGTCGAAAAGTGGTCTGGTAGCCGCCGGCGAGGTAGCGGGCAATCTCGGCAGTCCCGCCGATGACCCGCCAGTCCACATAAACCGACTTTCCCGTTCGCTCCTGATACCACTCGCGAAATCCACGCCCGAACTCCGTCCGGATGGCTTCATTGTGCGGGGTGATGATGATGAGGGTTTCGTCCGGGTTGGTCAGGTGCTCTTTTTCCTTCCGCATGATGAAGGGGACCGCGATCGTCGTGACAAAAGCCACGATGATGACCGCCCGCAGGAGCCATTCTTTCCGATCAGGGTTCATCGATGCGTTGATGGCGGAGAGATTCTTGGAGTTGGGCAAGACCCCGGACGCCGCCCATCAGCGGGTGAGCACGACGACATCCTCGGGCGAAACCATGGCATGGAGGTCCTGGTCATGGCCGGATTCCACGAAGCGGGGGTTCAGCTCAAAGACCTTGAGCACACCCGGACCGGCATGGAACTCATATTGGGCGACTTCACCGAGGTAGATGGATTCTCCGATCCGGCCGGTGATTGAGTTCGAATCCTTCATCTTCGTGCTCAGTCGAAAGCATTCGGGGCGGATCGAAACGGTAACGGAGGTTCCGACCGTCGGCTCCGCCTTGGGATCGGCCAGGATCCCGTTGAGCGCTCCAAACGGGGTCTCAACCCGGACGCCCTCGTGGTTACGCCCGACGAGGCGGCCGTCGATGAAATTGGTTTCACCGATAAAATCCGCCACCGTCCGGGTGTGCGGGCGACCATAGATTTCCCTGGGGGAACCGACCTGAAGGACCACTCCGTCCTCAAGAACCGCCATCCGGTCGGCAATGGAGAGTGCCTCTTTCTGGTCGTGCGTCACGTAAACCGTGGTCAGCTTGAATTCCTTGCAGACCCGGCGGATCTCCCCGCGCATCTCGAGCCGGAGTCGGGCGTCAAGATTGGAAAGCGGTTCATCCAGGAGCAGACACCGGGGCCGGATGACCAGAGCCCGTGCCAGGGCGACCCGCTGTTGCTGACCGCCCGAAAGCTGGTTTGGGCGTCGGTTGGCGTAGGCACTCATCTGCACGGATTCCAACGCCTCCCCCACCCTGCGCTTCAATTCGGCCTTTTCCACTTTCCGCTCATGGAGCCCGAACGCCACGTTCTCGGCCACGGACATATGGGGCCAGAGGGCGTAGCTCTGGAACATCATCCCGGTGTTGCGTTTATGCGGAGGCAAGCGCGTCACGTCTTCTTCGTCGAAGTGGATCGAACCCGCCTCGGGAATGTAAAAACCGGCCATGCTCCGCAGCAGGGTAGTCTTGCCACAGCCACTCGGTCCAAGGAGAAAGAACAGTTCCCCGGGCTCGATCTTCAGATCGAGATCCCGCAGGGCGGTAACAGTGCCGAAGCGCTTGGTGAGGTGGCTGACGGTTACGGATATCATCCGGATCAAGGAAGGATGCTTCAGGAGAACGCCCCACCTCCGGATGTCAAAACCAATGACGAAGCGAACGCACCTTGGTTCTCACCGGCGGACGCACCGCCCGCCCCGCCAGGCGCAATCTTCACCTCATACCGGCGTCAAATCATTGACCGCACTCAAGACCTCGGCAAGGATGACCCTCTATGCCGAAGACGAAAGCATCCGCCCCTCACCCGGATCTCGAACGCATTCTTGTTTCCCATCTCGCAATCAAGCGCCGCCTCAAGAAGCTTGGGACCGAGATCACGGAAGCCTACGGCAGTCAGGAGATCACGGTTGTCGCCATCATCAACGGCGCCATTTTCTTCACGGCAGACCTTCTCCGCCAGATCCATTCGCCGATCCGCCTCGATTGCCTCCGGGTCTCAAGCTACCGGAATCAGACCCGGTCGACCGGCGCTCCCCGCATTCTGGACACCCTCCTGCTCGACGTGGGTGAACGCCATATCCTCCTCATCGACGATATTCTTGATACCGGCAAGACCCTGTCGGTCGTCGTGGAGCAACTGAAGAAACGAAAACCCGCCTCGATCAGGACCTGTGTGCTCCTCGACAAGAAGGCCCGGCGGGAGGTCGATTTCGAAGCCGATTTCGTCGGGTTCACCATCCCGGACCGGTTCGTGGTCGGTTATGGTCTTGATTTCGCCGAACGCTACCGGAACCTGCCGTCGATCGGCATCCTGAAACCGGACCTTCAGAACCCCCCGGAGTGGAACTAGTGTGTTTTGACTGATTGCTGACCATCTCGGGTTCAAGAGGAAGAGACGCTCTCACAGAGGCACGAAGGCACAGAGGATGAATGAGAATGAAATTGGAACGATCATCATCGACGCTGCCATCGATCTTCACCGAGGGCTGGGTCCCGGACTCCTGGAGAGTATCTACGAAGTGACCTTGGCACGTCGACTGGAGAAAGCGGGACTCAAAGTCGCCCGACAAATCCCTGTGCCAATCGAGTTTGAAGGAGAAAATTTCGACGAAGGCTTTCGGGCCGATTTGATTGTCGAAGGCAAGGTGATCATCGAATTGAAATCGATCGAGAAGATCAATCCGGCACACAAGAAGCAGCTGCTTACCTACCTGAAGCTCACAGGGCTGAAACTGGGATATCTCCTCATCTTCGGCGAGGCGTTAATGAGAAATGGTATCACTCGGACCATCAACGGAAGCCTCGACGATTCGCACTGTGTCTTTGTGTCTCCGTGAGAGAAAAATCCGAACAGGACGTGTCGCTCAACGTCGTTAACCCGCCGCGACTACAGTTTGCGTTCAAGGGAGCGGAACCAAGTGACCGTTTTCCCGCGTTGGTCAGAAGCCCCGTTCGACCATGAATTCGCTCGGAACACTCGCTGCCGATCACTGGGAGGATTACGAGATCCTTCAGACCGGCGACGGCATGAAGAAGGAGCGCTGGGGAGGCATTATTCTCGTGCGGCCCGACCCCCAGGTCATCTGGCCCCTGGCCGCCCGCTCCTGGGGACACTACGACGGACTCTATCAGCGTCAGCCGACCGGTGGCGGCCAATGGGATTTCCGCAAGCGTTTGCCCGAGCATTGGACGGTCCGCTACCGGACCCTTACCTTCAAGATCCGGCCGACCAATTTCAAGCATACCGGCCTCTTCCCCGAACAGGCCGTCAACTGGGACTGGGCCGCTCAACGGATCCGTAACCATTCCGGACCCTTCCGACTCCTCAACCTTTTTGGCTATACCGGAGCCGCCAGCGTGGCCGCCGCCGAAGCAGGCGCCTCGGTCACCCATGTCGACGCCGCCAAAGGAATGGTCCAATGGTGCCGGGAGAATGCCGCCCTGAGCGGACTGGAAGACGCCCCCATCCGCTACCTCGTCGACGACTGCTTGAAATTCGTCGAACGGGAAAAGCGGCGCGGAAGCGTCTACGAGGGCATCGTGATGGATCCGCCGTCCTTTGGACGCGGGAAAGGCGGGGAGATCTGGAAACTCGAAGACGACCTCTGGTCACTCATTCAGCGAACCGTCCCCCTCCTCTCCGACCAGGCGTCGTTCTTTCTCCTCAATACCTATACGACCGGTCTATCCGCGACCATTCTCGGCAATCTGCTGGCGATGAATCTCGCCCCCCGCAAGGGATCCATCTCCGTGGGAGAACTCGGTCTGCCCATCACGGACGGCGGGATCACCCTGCCCTGCGGGACGATCGGTCGATGGGAGTCTCCCGGCAGCCTACAATCTTGAAAAATCCAATTGCAGTTTGGCCGGCAACTGCAATGAGGTTACTCTGAACAGGGTTTCATGACACCCTGGTAATGAATATAGAACTCGATATGCTGCGGCAACCGTCGGACTCATCCTGCGGCCCGACCTGCCTCCACGCCATCTACCGATTCTTTGGACAGGATCACGATCTCCATGCCCTGATCGACGAGATCCACCAATTCGAGGAAGGCGGCACCATCTCGGTTCATCTGGCGATCGATGCCCTGGATCGCGGTTTCCAGACGACCCTCTACACCTACAACCTGCGCATCTTCGACCCTACGTGGTGGAATCTCACCAGGGCCGAGTTTCTGACCAGACTCAAGGAACGGACCCGGCACCTCGAACTCCCCAAGGACATCGAGGCCCACCAGGCCTACGTCGACTACCTTCAGCGGGGCGGCATACTGCGCCTCGCGGACCTGAGTCCTTATCTGCTCGAGCACCTCGTCAGCCGCCGGGAGCCTATCCTGGTCGGCCTGAGCTCCACCTACCTCTACCAGAGCATCCGGGAAACACCCGACTGCAAGGACAACGATATCGCGGGCTGGCCGGTCGGCCATTTCGTGGTCATGACCGGCTACCACGCCGACACGGAGGAGGTCGTGGTCACTGATCCCTTCGGCAAAAATCCCTTCAATCCCCATGGCGTCTACCGGGTTGATGTGCACCGGTTCATCAATGCCGTTCTCCTGGGGATCATGACCTACGATGCCAATCTGCTGATCATCTCCAATACCGCCCATCAGCCATGAAAATCTCGAAGAATCTGATCGTCGTGGACGATCTGAGAGACTGGTCGCCCGACTGGAAGAATTATCCGGTCATTTCGGTCGATGAATACATCTCGAACAACGAGTACACATCTTCCGGCTACCGGATCATCAATCTTTGCCGGCACGACTACAAACTCAGCATGGGCTACTACGTCTCGCTTCTCGCCGAAGCACGGAGCCACCGCTCCATGGCCAGCGCCCGAACGCTCCAGAACCTGACGAGCAAGCGCATGTACACGGAGGGTCTCGAAGAGCTGAACAACGTCATCCAGAAGAGCCTCTCCCGGATCATCCATGAGGACTTTGCCCTGAGCATCTATTTCGGTCAGAATCTGGCCCAGACCCACGCGAAGCTCTCGGAAATCCTCTTCAACCTCTTTCCCTGTCCGCTCTTCAAGGTCCAGTTCACCTACCATGATGATGGATGGGAGATCAGGGAACTGCGTCCCCTCGGGCTCAATCAGGTGCCCAAGTCGCACCTTTTCAAGGTCAAGGAGGCCATGGACGGGTTCCTTTCCAAGCGATGGCGCTCGGAATCGAACCGGGTCAATACCGGCTACGATCTCGCCATTCTTCACGATCCCGAGGAGAAACAGCCGCCGTCGGACACCAAGGCCCTGAAAGCCTTCATCAAGGCGGCGGAAGCGGCCGGGCTCAATGCCGAGCTCATCACCAAGAAGGATTACGCCCGGCTTCTCGAATTCGACGCCCTCTTCATCCGGGAAACGACCAGCCTGGCGAACCACACCTACCGGTTTGCGGTCAAGGCCGAGCGCGAAGGAATGGTGGTGATCGACCACCCCGACTCGATCCGGCGCTGTTGCAACAAGGTCTATCTCCACGAGATGCTCTGCAAGCACCGCATTGCCGTACCCAAGACGGAGATACTCTATGCCCGCAACATCGATCGGGTCATCAAGTCGATCGGGTTCCCGATGGTCGTCAAGATACCCGACAGCGCATTTTCGCTCGGCGTCTTCAAAGTCGCCTCCGAACCCGAGCTGCGCAAGACCCTCCAGAAACTGCTGAAGGAATCGGATCTTGTGCTCGCCCAGGAATTTCTGCCGACCGACTTCGACTGGCGCATCGGGATCCTCGATCGCCAGCCTCTTTTCGCCTGCCGCTACTTCATGAGCAAGGATCACTGGCAGATCTACAACCATGGCAAGAAGGGCGATGATTTCGCGGGGGATTTCGACACCATACCCATCGCCGATGCCCCGGCTGAAGTCGTCGAGACCGCCCTGAACGCGGCCAATCTCATCGGCGACGGTCTTTACGGCGTGGATATGAAGCAGAAGGACGGCCGGGTCTTTGTCATCGAGGTCAACGACAACCCGAATGTCGATTCCGGCATAGAGGACCAGCACCTCGGTCCGGCCCTCTACGAACGCTTCATCCAGAGCCTGCTCGTTCGTATTGAAAAATCCAAACAACGCTGATTCCCGGACCGCATGCGCTCGACCCTTCGACTTTTTCAGAAATACGGACTCGAACTTGAGTACATGGTGGTCAACCGGTCCGACCTCGCGGTCGCGCCGGTGGTTGACCGGATCATGATCCACCAGACCGGAGAGCCGGTCGGCACCTGCGTGGTCGGACAATGCGAGGTCTCCAACGAACTCGCCGCCCACGTCTTTGAGCTCAAGGTCCCGGCCCCGATCGATTCGATCACTCGAGCGGAATCCTCCTTCGTGGATGCGATCCGCGAGACCAACCGGATCCTCTCGGTGGGCGACTGGCAGCTCCTGCCCGGCGCCATGCACCCTCTGATGGATCCCGTCCACGAATCCACCACCTGGGCACACGAAGGGCGCGACATCTACGAGACCTACGACCGCATCTTCGACTGTCACGGCCACGGGTGGTTCAACCTCCAGAGCTGCCATCTCAATCTGCCCTTCGGCGATGACGACGAATTCGGGCTCCTCCACGCCGCCATCATCCTCATCCTCCCTTTCCTTCCGGCCCTGTCGGCCGGGAGTCCCTTCATCGAGGGGAAGGTCAGCGGATTGCTCGACACCCGGCTGGATGTCTATCGGCGCAATCAGCAGCGGTTCCCGTCCATTTCCGGCATGATGGTCCCGGAGCCCGCCTTCACCCGGGCCGATTACGAGCGGATGATCCTCCAGCCGATGTATCGGGAGATTTCACCGGTGGATCCCGAGAGTGTCCTCCAGGAGGAGTGGTTGAACTCCCGTGCCGCCATTGCCCGGTTCGACCGGGGGGCGATCGAGATCCGCCTGCTCGACGTCCAGGAATGCCCCCGGGCCGACATGGCGATCTGCGAGCTGATCGTTCATACTTTGAAGTGGTTGGTCGAACACCGTGACCCCTACCTGAAGAAATGGGCCCTGCGGTCATCGACCGAGAAGCGCCGGGATCAACTCCTCGAGGTGATCAAGGCCGGCCGTCAGGCCGAAGTCGTCCTCCCCGACATCCGGGAGGCCTTCCGCCTTCCCACCCGTGACCACACGGCCGGGGAGCTCTGGGGTCATATCCTGGAGAAGATCGGCATTGAACCTCTCGACCCCGAATACCGGAACGTGATCGAATTCATCCTCACCCATGGCAATCTCGCCGAACGGCAGCTGAAGTTTCATGCCGCGACCAACGGCGCAAGACCCTTTGAGCCGCTCATGCGGGAAATGGGCGCCTGCCTTGAGGAAAACCGCCAGCTGGATCCTTCGAAAAACGTCTGATTCCCTGCCAGGCCGGATTCTTCATCAGGGAGCATTCTCCGCGTCGGCCGCCAACTCCGTGCCCGGCCCGGAAAATCCTCCCGTTCCGTCCTTTCCACCGAGCCGTTCTTTCTCTTTGCTGCGCACCAACATGAGAAAAATCAAGCACACCGTCATCAGCGAAGATCTGGCCACCTACATCGACAAGCACCGGTTCGATGCCGGCGATACGCTTCTCAAGGAACTGCGCGAAGAAACCTGGGCGGCGCTGCCGGACTGGGCCGGGATGCAGATCCCCGGCGACCAGGGTGCGTTTCTGACCAGCCTGGTGGCCGCCATGGGCGCGAGACTCGTGGTCGAGATCGGGACCTTCACCGGAACCAGCGCCATCTGTATCGCCCGGGGTCTCCCGGCGGGTGGCCATCTTCACTGCTTTGACATCAGCGACGAATTCACCTCGATCGCCCGACGCTACTGGAAGAAGGCCGGTCTGGACAACCGGATCACCCTGCACCTGGGTCCCGCCACCGAACTTCTGGGTCAACTGCCCGACCAGGAAATCGACTTTGCCTTTCTCGATGCGGACAAGACCGGCTACGCCGGCTATTTCGAGGCCCTTCTGCCCCGCATGCGGAAGAATGGATTGATCGCCTTCGACAATGCCTTCCGCAGCGGACGCGTCCTCGACGCCAATCCCGATGACGACAGCAAGGCGATCAACGCCCTCAACCAGAAGCTGGCCAGGGATCCTCGAGTCCAGGCCTCCCTTCTGACCATCGGCGACGGCATCCTGCTGGCTCGGAAACTGTAGCTGGGCAAACCCCTCACACGCCTTGATTGCGCAGACTGCGGCCTGCCCCCGGAAAGCGACATCATCGGCTGTCAGCGGGATTTGCCTCTTCTGATCCCTCGATCCGGTACTCTGTTTAAATTCGAGACGCGTCAGTCTCAACTCACCTTGTCTCCCATCCTTGAATCCATCTGGCAGGGCATGATCGGGGCGTCCGCCCTCGAGCAGGTCGGGACCGTGCTCGGGATCATCGGGGTAGGCCTGATGATCAGGCGAAAGATCTGGGCCTTTCCCGTCGGGCTGATCCAGGTGGCCATATTCGGGTGGGTCTGCTTTGAAGGGAAACTTTACTCGGAAACCGTTCTCCAGGGCATCTTCTTCGCCGCCCTCGCCTACGGCTGGTGGCACTGGACGCACCCGGATGGGCGGGAAGTCCAAGAATTGCCCATCCAGCGGCTCACGTCGGTGCAAGCCCTCGCCTGGTCCGCAGGAACCCTCCTGCTCTGGGGCGTCTGGGGAAGCGCCATGGCCCGCCTGACCAATGCCGCCCTGCCCTACTGGGACGGGTTCGTCTTCGCCGCAAGTGTGGCCTCACAATGGCTGCAGGCGCGCAAGGTCCTCGCCAACTGGATCGGCTGGCTGATCGCCAATACCGTGGCCATCGGCGTCTTCTGGACCAAGGAATACTACTGGTTCGCGGTGCTCTATGGGATTTTCTGGTGCATGTCCCTCGGTGGCCTGAAGGCGTGGCTCAAAGCCTGGAAGGAGCAGGAATCCGATGCCTGAAATCCGGCGCATTGTCGTCTTCGGTCCCGAATCGACCGGCAAATCCACCTTGGCGGAAGGTCTGGCTCGGCACTTCGACGAACCATGGTCGCCGGAGTATGTCCGTCAGTATTGGATCGATCATGATGGCGACATCACGGCCGAGAGCCTCGAGGCCATCGGTCGGGGACAACTGGAAGGGGAGTTGGCCGCGGAGCAGAAAGCAAAGCGGATGGTCTTCTGCGACACGGACCTGCTGACCTGCTGCCTCTGGGACGATCTTCTCTTCCCGGGGTATTGTCCGGACTGGGTCAGGACCGAAGGCGATGCCCGGGCCCGGAGTGCCTCGATGTATCTGTTCTGCGAAAACGACCTGCCCTACGTGCCGGATCCCATGCGCAGCTATCCGACCGAGGAGGGTCGTCGCATGTGCCGGGAGCTCTGGCAGCGGACCCTGGAGGAATTGGGGATCGGGTATGTCTTGGTCAAAGGGACTGGGGAAGAACGACTGGAAGGGGCCATTGGTGCCGTGGAAGCGCTGCTTGCCGATTGATTTCTCGCGCGGAGACGCAGAGGAGCAGGGGATTTGGGGGCCGTGGATGAGCCGGCGGGCCATCCCTGCCGGTTGTGACCACAGCCTCTTGAGTATTCAGTCCTCTGCGTCTCTGCGGCTCTGCGCGAGTGGATCGCTGCTCACCCCTTCACTATCCCGTTCCACCGGTCCCAATAGTCCGGAAACGGTGCTTCAACTTCAACCGTCCGTCCGTCGGCGGGATGCCGGAAGCTCAGTTTCCGAGCATGGAGCATGAGCGGTCCCGTCTGGTCGGGGTCGCCGTAGATCGTATCCCCGACCACCGGGCATCCCGCATGGAGGCAGTGCAGCCGGATCTGGTGGGTGCGGCCCGTTTTCGGCAAGACCTGAAGGCAAGTCCGGTCGCCGACCCTCTTCACCACCCGGAATGTCGTCAGGGCCGATTTGCCGTCCCTCTCCCGGCTTTCCCATCGCCCACCGCCAAGCGGGGCCAGCCGGGTCTCGATCCGGCTGAGCCCCTTCTCGGCCAGACTCCTTCGACCACGGCCCGGTATTCCTTGCGCACCTGCTTGTTCTCAAAGAGAAGACCGATCGCACGATTGAACCGGGCCGTCCTGCCCAGAAGGATACAGCCCGTCGTCAGGCGGTCGAGGCGGTGATACAGGGTGGCGGGACGGCCGGCCCAATCCGTCACTCGCCGGACGAGCGAATCCTCGTCCGGGTCCCGGGACTCGCTGATCAGGCCGGACGGTTTGTTCACCACGACCAGATCGTCGTCCTGATAAAGGAGATCGAGAGGCGGGATCGGGGTCATGTGGGTCAGGCTGGAAGAGCTCCAGGAAAAAGGGTGATAGCGCGCTTTCCGGGTTGTAGCCACGGCAATCCCTTGCCGTGTATCCACAGTGATTCGACCCAAGGGACTGGGGCGGTTACACTCTGCATTCGATGTTCAAGAAAGCCTGGCAAACACCGGCCACTCGACACTTTTCCTGATATCATTTGGGTCAGGATGCAACCGGTCTGGCGGAATGTCATCCAAATAGGCTCGTCAAAATGACCGACTGCCCAAAACCCACCTTGTGATGGGCGCCCCCCACCATGAATGAAGCTTCCTTCTCGCCCTCACGAAGGCGAATTGTTTGGGTTCTTCAACTCCAACCCACCGATCCATGAGGCCCGTCATCACCAGTTTTCTCACCCTGATCATCATGCTGATTCCCGCCCCTCTTCCCGGTGCCGATTGGCAACCGGCGACCGCTCCCCTGATGACCCCGTGGTCCGAAAAAGTGGATCCCGGCAATGTGCTGCCGGAATACCCGCGTCCCCAGATGCGGCGCATGGACTGGCAGAACCTGAATGGTCTCTGGGAATTCGAGGAGGCGCTTGTCACAGATCCGCTGCCCGGGGGGCGGACTCTGGCGGAGACCATCCTCGTGCCGTTCCCATGGGAGTCGGCCCTGTCGGGCATCCGGCGCCAACTGGATTCCCGGCGGGCCTTCTATCGGCGGACCTTTGAGATTCCCGCCGGGTGGGCGGGGCAGCGGATTCTGCTGCACTTCGAGGCGGTCGATTGGGAGGCGTCTGTCTTCATCAATGGCCGATTCGCGGGTGAACACCGCGGCGGTTATGATCCCTTCTCTTTCGATATAACCCCCCATCTTTCGACCACCGGCCCGCAGGAAGTCATTGTCCGCGTCTACGATCCCGGCAACGCGGAAGGAATCGCGGTCGGCAAACAGGCCAACGACCGATTCGACAACCCCCAGCGCTACACCTATGCCCCATCGTCGGGCATCTGGTTGCCGGTCTGGCTGGAGCCGGTCCCTGAGCAGTTCATTGCCGATTTCCACGCGACGCCGTCCATCGGTGAGGAATCCCTGGAGGTGACCGTCAGCCCCGATGCCCAAAACGATGACCTGTCGGTCGAAGTCATCGCCCGAACCGGCGCGACCGTGGTGGGGACGGCCATGGGTTCCCCCAACCTGCCCCTCACCGTCCCGGTTCCCCGCCCCCGCCTCTGGTGGCCGAACGATCCTTTTCTTTACGATCTCGACGTGATCCTGAAGAAGAACGGCGAGGAAGTGGATCGGGTGACCGGCTATTTCGGGATGCGCAAGATCTCTCTGGGTGCCGTCCGGGTCAACGACCGCGGCCCGGTCCAGAAACTCTTCCTCAACAATCGCTTTGTCTTTCAGATGGGGCCACTCGACCAGGGCTTTTGGCCCGACGGCCTCTATACCCATCCCACCGACGAAGCCCTGCGATGGGATGTCGAGCAGATCAAGGCTTGGGGATTCAATATGATCCGCAAGCACATCAAGGTGGAATCGCGCAGGTGGTTCTACCACTGCGACCGGGCCGGCCTCCTCGTCTGGCAGGACATGCCGAGCACCTTCAAGAAGCGGACCGAGTCGGAAAAAGCACAGTTTGAACTGGAACTTTCCCGGATGGTTCGGATGCACTGGAACAGCCCCTGCATCGTCAACTGGATCGTCTTCAACGAGCATTGGGGCGCTTACGATGTCGAGCGATTGACCAACTTCGTCATGGCCCTGGACCCCTCCCGCATGGTTACGGGCAACAGCGGGATCGACGCCGGGCAGCCGGATGTCGACTACCAGGTCGGCCATATCAAGGACAACCACCATTACCGCCCTCCTACCAACCCCCACCCCGCTCATAACCGGGCCACGGTCAATGGTGAATATGGCGCCATCGGCTACCTCCTCGAAGGTCATGTCTGGGACGTCGACGGCCCCTGGGTTCACTACAATTACGAAGGCAGGGAGGCCGCCACCGAAGAGTATGTGACATTCGTGGACCAACTCCTCGAGTTCAAGAGCAAGGATGCCCTCTCCGGCGCCGTCTATACCCAGTGGACCGATCTGGAAAACGAGATGAACGGTCTCTACACCTACGACCGCAAGGTTGAGAAGCTCGACCGGGACCGGGTGACCGCCGCCAACCGGTCTCTCTGGGAGGGTGACCTGAAGGGTGTCGAGACGACCAAGGTGGAGTTCACCAACACGACAGATGGCGGCGCGGCCGAGACGCCGGACTGAAAAATATCAGACAGGTTCCGCACTCCAAGGTGACAAAGGAACAAAGGGTACAACTGTCGAATCCGGAGGCCACCGGACCCACCCATCGACCAACCCCTGCTCGATCAATCGAGCAGACTTCCCCGTCCTGAACCCGGTCAATTCGATTGGCCTCCGCATCACGTTGGGATGGACTGGTCCCCACCATGAAAAAGACCCCGAATCCCATCCGCATCGGTTTTGTCGGCGTCGGTCAGATCGCCAAAGCCCACCTGAAGAGGTACGAAGGCATCCCGGGCGCCCAGGTCGTGGCCGCAGCCGACCTCAATGCGGAGGAATTGGCGCGGGTCGCCGCGCTCCATTCGATTCCCGACACCTACTCCGATTTCAGGGAGATGCTCAAACGCGAAGACATCGACGCGGTCGACGTCTGCCTCCACAACAACCTTCATGCCCCGGTCACGATTGCGTCTCTCAAGGCGGGCAAGCACGTCTACTGCGAAAAGCCGATGGCCGGCGCCCTCAAGGACGCCGAGAACATGCTGAAAGCCGCCCAAAAAACCGGACGCAAACTCAGCATCCAGCTCTCAACGGTCTTTTCCCAGGAGTCAAAGGCCGCACGCAGGTTGATCGCCGACGGGCACCTCGGCCGGATTTATCATTCCAAGTCAAGCGGGTGGCGCCGCCGCGGTCGCCCCTTCGTCGACGGATACGGAACCGAAAGCTTCGTCAAGAAGGAGATCGCTGCCGGTGGCGCCCTCTATGACATGGGAGTCTATCACATTTCGCAGATCCTCGATCTACTCGGTGCGCCCGAGATTGCCCGCATATCCGGCAAGATCTACCAGGAAACCTCGATGGACGAAAAGCGCCGGAAATCCAGCGGCTACAATGTCGAGGAACTGGGGCTCGGCCTGGTCAGGTTCGCCAACGGAACCACCATGGAGGTGATCGAAGCCTGGGCCGCCCACCTCAACCCCTTTGAGGGCAGCTACCTGCTGGGATCCGAGGGGGGCATCCGGCTCGATCCGTTCAGCTACTTCAACACCACCGGCGACATGCCGATGAATGCGAGCTTCGATCTGGGAAGCGCCGACTCCCGCTGGCACAGTCTGAATCCGATGGAGACGGCTTACGATTCCCCGCAACACCACTGGATTGCCGCGCTCCAGGGGTTGGTTCCACTGCTTCCGACTGCCGAGATCGCCCTGAAGACCATGTTGATCAGCGAGGGCATCTACCTCTCCGATCGCCTCGGTCGCGAGGTCACCGCCGCCGAAGTCAGCAAGGCCTCCGTCTCGACCGCGATCAAGCTCTGAATCGGGTGGTGTGGCGGGGTCGCTCCGTGGAGCTACGGCCGAGCGCGACTGTCTTGACGGACCGGGAATGGTGCGGCGGCGTCCTGTCGTGCTGTTTCAGAGATATCGGGCCGGCGCCGTTCATTCCGACAAGAAGGGAGTATTGCCATGGGCCGACTCGCGTTCAGAATCGCCGCCATGTCATCCGACTTGCCCCTCCCCGAATCCATCATCGCCCCCTCCGGAAAGGAAGTCTCCTCCAACCAGGTGGATCAGGTCATCGCCCGGTGGTTGACCGGCACCGATCTAGTCGGCAAACGGGTCCTGGTCATTGTTCCGGATGCCACCCGGACCGCTCCGATCGGCACCGTCTTCAAGAGTCTCCACCGCCAGATCGCCGGACAGGCTTCCTGTGTGCATGTGATCGTGGCCCTGGGCACCCACCCCCCCATGAGTCACGATGCCATCTGTGACCGTCTGGAGACCACCCCCGCGGATCGCGAGCGCGACTACCCCGGGGTCAGGCTCTTCAACCATGCCTGGGACCAGGATGCCGCCCTGAAAACCATCGGCACGCTTTCCAGGGATGAGGTCCACGCGCTTTCCGACGGACGGTTTTCCCTGGATGTTGAGGTCCGGGTCAACCGGATGATCGATGATTACGATGACCTGATCATCATCGGTCCGGTTTTCCCGCATGAGGTCGTGGGTTTCTCCGGGGGCAACAAGTACTTCTTTCCCGGTATCAGCGGTCCGGAGGTGCTCAACTTCTTCCATTGGCTCGGTGCGGTCGTGACCACCCCCATGGTCATCGGCAACAAGTGGACGCCGGTCCGCAAGGTGGTGGATCGGGTGGCCGCGATGATTCCCAACCGAAAGCACTGTCTCGCTCCGGTGGTCGACGGCGGTCGCTTCGCCGGCTTTTTCGCCGGAACGCCCGAGGGAGCCTGGGACAAGGCCAGTGACCTCTCGGCCGAACTCAATATCGAATACCGCGACAAACCCTTTCATACCGTGCTCTCCTGCGCCCCCAGGATGTACGATGAAATCTGGGTCGCCGCCAAATGCATGTACAAGCTGGAGCCGGTGGTGGCCGACGGGGGCGAGCTCATCATCTATGCCCCGCACCTCCATGAAGTCTCCGTCACCCACGGCGAGTGGATACGCAAGATCGGGTACCACTGTTGCGACTACATCGTGAAGCAATGGGACCGGTTCAAGGATTTTCCATGGGGTATACTTGCCCATTCCTCTCATGTCTCCGGTCTGGGCACCTATGAAAACGGGGTCGAGAAACTGAGGATCAAGGTGACCCTGGCCAGTCAAATTCCCGCAGACGAGTGCCGGAGGCTCAATCTGCACTACCGGGATCCGGACACGATCAACCCGGATGACTACGCCAACCGCGAGGACGAGGGGATCCTCCTTGTGCGCAAGGCCGGTGAACGCCTCTTCCACCTCCGGCAGAAACCGGCCTGGGCCGGCGGCACGGGTGCCTGAGCCGAGAATCAGGATTGAAAAATGGAATCAGGACGGGGGAACTGAGCCCGAAAATCATTCCGGCAGGACATAGACCTCGGCCAGGACCACCCCCTCCTCGTCGTTGTCCGCGGAAACATGCGCGGTGTAGCCACCCGGCGGCAGCGTGATGAGAATCGCCGTATCGCGGCTGTCCGCGGCCAGCGGGAACGCCGCCACCTCGGCCGCGGCATTCACGATGGCCGTCGCCTGGGTGTCCGCCCAGACTTCGTTCTCGGCCAGAAGGGTATTGTCCGGACTGGAGAAAAGACGCAGTCGCGGGTCCGTAACCGCACCCTGTACATTGAACTCGCTCAAGGTCGGACCAATCCCCCGGATCAGGACCGTGCGCGGGGCCTCCCCACGCAGAACGAATCCCATGATCATGCGGGCCGAATTCCCGACAATCCGCCCGCGGGTCGAGATATTGGTCAGCACGCCTCCCCCGCTCCCGGCGACATCATAGACCTCGACCAGCCCCAGGCCGGTCGTGTCGGCCGAGCCCCGTATTTGCGCGGTGTAGAGCCCGGTCGGCAATTCCTCGAGCAGAACGCCGTCGCGCGTTCCGCTCTCCAGGTCAAAGGCCCCCGCCACCTGCCACTCCATCCGAACCGACGCCGCGTCGGCCAGACTGCCCCAATCATCGTTGACGGCCACCTCCGCATTGCCCTGAAACAAACGCAGTACCGGGTCCGCGAGCACTCCATCCAGATTGAACCCGGCCAGCGAGGGACCGATTCCTCGAATCAGGACCCGTCCAGGCTGCGTTCCTTCGATATAGAAGCCGGCAATGAGAATCCGTCCGCCCGTGCCGACGTTGAGCCGCGTGGATACATTCGCCAGCTGTGCCGGCGCGGCCCCGGGTGCGATCAGCGATAGAAAGGCGGACTGGCTCGTCACCGATCCACCGCCGTTGCCGACCCGCACCCGGTAAATCCCCGCATCGGCCTCGGAAACGCCGCCCAGATTCAGGGTGGGTTCGGTCTTGCCCGGGAGGTCCACGCCGTCCCGCGACCATTGGTAAAGAAGGTTCTCTCCTTCGGCTGTGGCCTCAAAGACCACCGGACTGCCCGCCACGGCACCGACCGAAGCCGGCGGTGTCGTGATCCGCGGCGGTGAGTCCGGGACGACCTCGGCGGCGGCCACCGCGTTGATCGCATTGCGGAAGGTCTGGATCGGTGAATTGAGACTTCCGTAACCATTTCTTACATACACGAGCTCCCATGGCCGATGGCTGGGCGAATCCGTCAATCCGTTGATGATGGCAAAGATCGGCTGGGCGGAGCCGAATCGGTTGGCGACCACCCGGTTGAAGTCATTCCAGACCGCCCCGAGTTTGTATTGGTTGATGAAGGCCTGGGTCTGGCTCTCCTGTCCTGCCTGGAGGTTGAGCGAAACATGAACCAGTTCGACGCCATCCACATTGCCACCACGCTGCTCGAAGTAATCCACCACCTGCGGACCGATCTGAGAGGCGGCCGCCTGGCAGAAGGGGCACCAATGGGCAAACCATTCGAGGAAGATCACCTTGCCCTCCAGGCTGTAGAGGCTGACCGGAAGCCCGGTGGCCCGATCGGTCAGGGTGAAATTGCTCACGGTGTCGCCAACCCGATAGAGCTGGGCCCTGGCCGGAACCAGCGCGGCAACCAGGCCAAGCAGGGCAAACGGGAGGATCATCCGCGATGCGGGAACAGAGAGATTGGAAGCAGACTTCATGACGGGATTTCGTAAGGGTTCAGAAGGTAAAGACGCCGGAGAGCTCGAAGATATTCCAACTCCGGTCACGATAGAGGTTGCTGAAGAAAATGGTGCCCAGACCGGTCTCCTCGTAGTCGGTCCGGTAAGGGGTCCAGGCCAGGCGCCAGCTCAGGTTGCGATGGGTGCCCTTGATACCGATCCCGGCCGACCCGGTGGTCAGGCCCGGAGCGGCCGCCGAGAAGAGGAGCGCGTCTTCGATCTCGCCGTTGTCTTCATAACCGCGGACGGTCGCAAAAACCGTCCAGGTTTCGGAAAGATCGCCCTCCACCGCCAATGAACCGTAGAGAGAACGAAAATCCGGGCCTTCGGTCGCCCCTCCGATCCGACCACGGATCCGCCAGGCTGTGTTGAAGGCCAGATTCGCCGAGAACAGGGCGGACAGCCGCGGGTCCCGGCCGGTGGTTTCCGCGGCCTGCAGTTGCAGGAGAGTACGCAGTCGCGGCGTCAGAACATTCTCGAGGGTCAGACCGATGGACCGGGCCGTGAGAACACTCGGACCGGATACGAGCCCATCGAAATCAATTTCATAGCCGGGGGCGATCACGTCCCTCGCATGGGCAAGATCCAATTGGAGAAACCCGCTCGCCGGCAGGTACTCCCATCGCATGCCGGCCGAAAAACTGACACCATGGGGATCAGGCTCCCTCCAGAGGTCAAATCCCGGAATGTCGCCGAGACCGGAAAACTGCTGCCGGTAGTATTCGGCCAACCAGAGCGAGCGGTAATCGGCGTAACCGTCGTAGGCGCTTCCGGAGATCAGCCCGGTCCATGCCCCTTCAAAGGCGTGGCGGAAACTTCCCTGAACCGCGAGGGTCTGCTCATGGAGATGCGTGCTCTCCCCGTTCAGGTCGAAATCGATCGGCTCGTAGTCCACGCTCATGACATCCTGAACCAGGCGCAGGGTGAACTGGCTGGTCGTCTGACGATCGGCCAGACCGACCACGTAATGGCTGAGCTGGATGTCGGAAGAGAGAACTGCCTCCCCGGCCAGGTCCACTTCCCAACCGTAGGGAAGTCCCCAGCCCTCGGACGGCCTTTCGGCCAGGGCAGCCGGGAGGAATCCGGCCAGAGCGACCACCCAACATACTGTCCGGCGGATTTTCATCGACATGAAGTGCAACCGGCAGCCTGCCCGCCGCCATTGGAGGCCAGTCCGGGCTCAAGCTGCGTGAGGAGAGCCGACTCGGCCGCGAGAACCGGCGAATTGGAATAGAGCATTCCCGGCGAGGAGACCATCGCCTGCCGATAGACGGGCACGCCGGCGCAGCCGGACAGCATCACGCCTGTCACTACAACCAGTCCGCACGCCACCATCTGCCGCCACCAGGGCGGGCATGCATCAGAAAATAAGAAATCGTCGGAGGTAAACATCACGTATGAAGCACCATTTGAGAGTCCAAACCTGAAACTCTATTCCCGAAAAATAATTCAGTCCGGACTCCCGGCGGATTCACTCGCCTTTCGTCCCTTCGCGTTTCAGACTCCCGCCGACCATGAATCGACGTTCCTTCGTTCAGAAATCCCTCGCGGCCGGAACCCTCGCCGCGGTCGGTACCCAGGTCCTGAAGTCTGAAGATCTGCTCAAACCTTCCGGCCAATTCCGTCTCAAGTATGCACCGCACTTCGGCATGTTCGAGAACCATGCGGGCAAAGACCTGGTGGACCAGGTCCGTTTCATGGCGGACCAGGGTTTCTCCGCGATGGAGGACAACGATATGTGGAAGCGGGAGGTCGCGGATCAGGAAAAGGTGGCCCGCGAACTTGACCGGCTGGGCATGACCATGGGGGTCTTTGTCGCCTACGCCGATTTCAAGAACCCGACCTTCACTGCGGGCAAGACGGAGGACAAGGAAATGGTCCTCGGCAGGATCCGGGACTCAATCGAGGTGGCCAAGCGGGTCAATGCCAGGTGGATGACCGTCGTGCCCGGCACGTTTGATCCCGGACTCGAGTGGGGCTACCAGACCTCCAATGTGATCGACCTCCTGAAAGCCTGCGTGGAGATCTGCGAACCCGCGGGAGTCACCATGGTCCTCGAACCGCTCAACCCCTGGACCAACCATCCCGGACTTTTCCTGACCAAGATTCCGCAAGCCTATCAGATCTGTCGGGCGGTCAACAGCCCGTCCTGCAAGATACTCGACGATCTCTACCACCAGCAGGTGACCGAGGGAAACCTCATCCCTAACCTCGATCGCGCCTGGGACGAGATCGCGTATTTCCAACTCGGCGACAACCCCGGGCGAAAAGAGCCGACGACGGGCGAGATCAACTTCAAGAACATCTTTCGTCATCTGCACGCCAAGGGCTATACCGGTATCCTCGGGATGGAACACGGGAAGAGCCTCCCCGGACTGGAGGGTGAGAAGGCACTTCTCGCCGCCTACCGCGCCTGCGACAGTTTCTGAATAGACTCCGGGCAATGGCGACGATCCATCCGCCCTACTCCGGGCCGGTCTCCCGCTCCAGTCGCTCGAGGATGGCCATGGCTTCGTCCCGATTCGCGCCGCACATTTCCGGTCCCGGCCGCAGACTCTGACAGAAGGCGGGGCGTTCGGGCCGTCCGAAAAGTGCGCACCGGTAATCCGGCGTCAAATGCAGACAGCGGACCCCGGCGGGTTTGCCGTGTGGCATTCCCGGCATCGGCGTATGGATCGAGGGCGCGATGCAGCAGGCACCACAACCCGGGCGGCATTCCATCAGGTCGCTCATGGACTCGGCAGGAAGCTCGGCCGTTAGTGCCGGAAGAAATCGACCCACTCGATTTCAATCGGCTGGTTTCCCGAACCGGTCACGCCGGCGGGCAGATCGACTTCATAGCCGCCTTTGGCGCCGTCGTCGCTGCGCTCCGTCCGATAGAGTTTCTCCCCGTTGACCACAAATGATTCGAGTGCTTTCAGATTGAGCTGAAACCGGACCGCATCGGGCCAGTTCCCCTCGAGCGGCCAGATGGTGGCCCGCCCGATGCCAAACTCGCTCGAAATGATGAATACGGTTGCAGGGCCCTCGCGGACGACGTCGATCGAATCCCCCTCTTGGCGGGGACCGGTCAGCCGGCACTCGAACCGGGCATCCGTTCTCTCGCGTGAGCCGCAGCCGGTCGCCAGAATCAGGAATAATGTGCAGAAAATGCCCGGGACGATGGAGTGCATTGCCCCAATCTGCACTGAGCCGCTGAAAAGGCCAATCCTGGAAGCCGATCCATTCAAGCACGGCGCCAGTCGAAAGCCACGGTCAGCAATTCTTCCTTGGCCGCACGCAGCTCCGCATAGGTATCCGGCGCCTTTGCCACCGGTCGCAACCCAGTGATGATGTCCCGTATCCGCAACTTCCCCCGGGCCAGCAGATCCAGCACATTCCGACTGTCCCGCGGCTGCTGATCCCGAGTCAGCAGGAGGCTCAGCTCCCGCCGGAAACATTCCTGGTAGTCGAGGGTGAAATCCGCCGGGTAGCTCCCCTGCAGCAGGAGACGCCCGCCGCTCTCCGGAGAGTCGTCCCACGGCTTGACTCGGACCAACTCCATCGATTGCGGCAAAACGCGTGCCGATCCCGTCACATCAACCACAAGATCGGCGCCGTCCGGAAATACCTCCCGGAAAGTGTTCAGGAGACTACCCTCGACCAGACGGGCGTCGAGGCCGGACTGCCGGGCAAAAGCGACACGTTGCGCTGATACATCGGCGACTACCACGTGTGCCCCGGTCATGGCGTGGAGACGGGCGGAGAGTTGGCCGAGAGGACCCAGGCCGACCACCGCAACCTTTTCATTCGGTCCCGGTCGACTGACCCGAAGTCCGTGATAGGCGATCGCGGCCAGTTTCACCATGGATGCGTCCAACAGGTCGACGCCACCGGGCACCGGGAGAACGGCGGACTCCCTGACCACTGCGTGGCTGATGTGACCGCCCCAGCAGCGTCCACGGTCACTGATGCGCTCCGTGCCATTGCAGCAGACCCGGGTGCCCACCGCAAGCGTCACTCCGGCACCCGTCTCGACGATCACGCCCGAAAGCTGGTAGCCGGGAACAAAGGGGAAAGGCCCTGAACCGGCCTGTTGCCCGGCCAGGCTGCGAAGCTCCGTTCCCGGGCTGATACAGCTGAAATGGGTCTCCACGATAACCTCGCCCACTCCGGGCGCGGGGATGACGGCCTGACCGACCTCGATTTGATCCACTCCCGCAAATAGGACCGCCTGTGTTTTCATCCTGCAGTTGATTGCGGAAAAGTGGGAAAATGACCAGACTCTGGCATGGTCTGATTTAGACCGCCACGCCGGCAGGCACCGGCCGGATCTTGTCTCCCTTCGATTTGCGGCGACAGCGACGAACCATGGATTGACCTTACCTGCGGAACAAATCCAGTATGGGAATACGGCGGATGATTATCGATTGCCACAACCACCTCGGGGCCGATGACGAGCTTTTCCGCTCCGGCGCCCTCCCCTATGGCCAGGATCTGCTGACCATGACCTCGATCGGTCGAGCGGGTGGTGTCACCAATTGGATCGTTTTCCCCTTCGTCCACTACCGGGGACAGCCCGGAACCCTGCTGCCCCCTCCGCCCGGGGAACTTGCGGCCCCCTTTGCCTGGGAAAACCTCCGGCTGGCCGGCGAACTCCGTCATCAACTGCCTGAGCAGGGAAGAGACTGCCTGCAGTTTGCCATGCTCGATCCCGCCCGGAATACCGATCTTCAGATCGCCGCCCTCCGTCGTCTTCGCGACCAGTATCCCATCGCCGGACTGAAAATCCAGGCAACCGTCATCAAGTCGCCGATCGGGGCTTTGCATGATGTCGGTTCCTGCTTCGTCGATCTCGCCGCCGAATGGGACATCCCGTTCATCATTCATACCAGCGTGATCGACAACGACCCCTGGTCCCAGGCCGATGAAATCGCCGGGATCGCCGAATCGCGACCGGATGTTCGCTTCTGCCTCGCCCACTCCTGTCGCTTTGACCGATCGGTCCTGGATCGGATCGCCGGATTGGCCAACGCCTGGTTTGACTGTTCGGCGCACCTCATTCACTGCCAGAGTGTGGTCCGGGAGTTGCCGATCGTCGCACCACCCGGGCGTCGCTTCAAGAGTGATTACCGCGATCCGGTCCGGGTCCTGGCGGATCTCGCCGCGGCCTATCCGGGCAAGCTCATCTGGGGGAGTGATTCGCCCGCTTATCTCTGGATTGAACCGGCCGGCAGCGCCCTTCCCAGCCTGATCGCGACTTATCAGGAGGAAACGGCCTGCCTGCGCGCTCTTCCCGAGGCTGTCATCCGGGAGATCGCCGCGAAAAACACCATGAACTGGCTTGGAACGGCAGAGGGCTCTTTCCCAACCACCGGTTCCGTTAGCTAATTGATTGAAATACCCCAAGACCTGCCTCACTCTGGATCCTGAACCCAGTCGAAACATGGAAAACAACAATCCCGAAAATCAACCGACCGGCTCCACCCCGCCCCCGGCCGCTCCCACCCCCACCATCACCACAGGCCCCTCCACCGAGACTTCCAAGGAGGCACGCAATTTCGGCATGCTCTGTCATATCACCGCGCTGGCAGGCGTGCTTGTTGCCGGGTTCGGAAGCTGGATCGGCCCTCTCGTCATCTGGCTCCTGAAAAAGGATGAATACGCTTTTGTGGACGACCAGGGCAAGGAAGCGCTCAACTTCCAAATCACCTGCCTGATCGGCTATGTTGTCGGCTTTGTTCTCATGCTCGTAGTCATCGGCATCGCCGTCATCTTCGTTGTCAGCCTGTATTGGCTCATTTTCACGATCATCGCGGCAGTCAAAGCGAGCGAGGGCGTGGCCTATCGCTATCCCTTCTGCATTCGATTCCTCAAGTAGGGAGCATACCGGCGGCACCGACCAGCATGCAGGTACTGGGTATCGATATCGGCGGCTCGGGGTTGAAGGGTGCTCCGGTCGATCTTGAAAAGGGGAGACTGTTGACCGAGCGTGTCCGCATCGCTACGCCGCAACCGGCCAAACCGGCGGCCGTCGCCAAGGTCTTTGCCGAACTCGTGGCCGCATTCGATTGGAAGGGGCCCATCGGCGTCGGTTTCCCGGGAATCATGCGGCAGAATACCGCCTGCAGCGCAGCCAACCTCCACACAACCTGGATCGGCCGGGACCTCGGCGAGCTCTTCGGACGCAAGTGCCGCTGCCCCGTCGGAGTCATCAACGATGCCGATGCCGCCGGACTCGCCGAGATCACCTACGGTGCCGGGAAAGGCCGCAAGGGGTCGATCGTTCTCCTGACCCTGGGCACCGGCATCGGCTCCGCCCTCTTCATCGACGGCAGGTTGTATCCGAATTCCGAATTCGGCCATCTCATTTTCAAGGACACCATTGCCGAGAAATTCGCGGCGTCGAGCGTGCGCAAGGCCGAAAAGCTGAGCTGGGAGGAGTGGGGCTCCCGGCTCAATGAATACCTCGTCCATCTCCACCGGGTCATCTTCCCGGATCTCATCATTCTCGGCGGCGGAGTCAGCGCCAAATTCGCGCGCTACAAGAAACAGATCAACTGCGGCGCGGAAGTCGTGCCCGCCCGGTTGAAGAACAATGCCGGCATCATCGGTGCCGCCCTTGCCGCCCCCCGCTGAAGACCTCTCCCCTGAAAACGGGTCGTTCAACAACCCCAAAATACACTAACTGAAATACATGAAAAAATACGGTGCAGAGTTTGTCGGAACATTCTGGCTGGTCCTCGGCGGTTGCGGAAGCGCCGTCCTGGCCGCTGCCTTTCCCGGGGTCGGCATCGGCTTGCTGGGCGTCTCCCTCGCCTTCGGCCTGACAGTCCTGACCATGGCCTACGCCATCGGCCATATCTCGGGTTGTCACCTCAATCCGGCTGTCTCGATCGGCCTCTGGGCCGGAGGCCGCTTTCCGGCCAAGGAACTCGCCCCCTATATCATTGCCCAGGTTCTCGGCGGCATCCTCGCCGGTGGGGTTCTTTACCTGATCGCCAGTGGCAAGGAAGGATTTGAACTCGCCGGGGGCTTTGCTTCAAACGGCTACGGAGCACACTCTCCCGGTGGCTACTCGATGGTCGCCGCGCTCGTCTGCGAGGTTGTCATGACCATGATGTTCCTCCTCATCATCCTCGGGGCCACCGATTCCCGCGCCCCGGCTGGATTCGCCCCCCTCGCCATCGGCCTTGGACTGACCCTGATCCATCTGATCAGCATCCCGGTCACCAACACCTCGGTCAACCCGGCCCGCAGCACGGGTGTTGCCCTCTTCGTCGGCGATTGGGCGACCGCTCAACTCTGGCTCTTCTGGGTCGCCCCGATCATCGGTGCCGTCTTGGGCGCCGTGGTCTATCGCCTGATCGGAAGTTCCAAGGACTGATCGCTTTTCCCCTCGTGTCCTCCAAAGGCGGTGGCGCTTCGGCGTCACCGCCTTACTTTTTGCCGAAACCAACCCAGAGCCGGTTCGACCTGACTACGTGGGTCGGACTGATCATCCTTCGTCCTTCCAGTATTCCTCTACTCCGATCCAACCCCACCGGATTCCCGCCCTCAAGCTTCAAGCTGCCCGTCGTCCGGAATCCCGGGGTCGACCGGATGAGCCGGTTCATCAAGTTCGAGACCCAGGCGCTCAATGACGACCTGCACGGTATGCTCGACCGTCCAGTCGCCCGTATCCAGAACGATCCAGCCGTCCTTGGGCAATGGCTCGAGATAATCATAGATTTCCGGAATCCCGTTGATCAAGACCGCATCCCACGGTCCGCCCCGTTGCCTGATCCGTTCGACCATGGTCGTTCGGTCGGGCATCAGCATGACCCCTCGCCCGCCTCCATTATTCAACATCGGAGCGTAATGATCCGCAAACATATGGGGAACGCAGACATCGTCGATGATGACGTGTACACCCTGAGCCGCGTAGACCCCGGCCATGTGAATGGCGACGGAACGGGCCATTTGAAACTGCCGGATCCCTTCATCCGTTATGCCCTGATCAGGGGTGGCCAGGCCGGTAACCATCATCTCGCGCAGATCATCAACGGAAATCAGCAGGCACCGAGGCAGCCGTTTCGCCACGAGCTTGCTGATGGTGCTCTTGCCCGAGCCGGGCGCACCTGTAATCAAAGTGATGGATTTCATGATTCGCTTCGGACGCCCGCTGCCGCAAATAGAGCCTTCATGATGCTGCCAACCTCTGCCAGCACCGCTTGCGGCGGCAATCCCGCAAATCGGGCCCGGTGCGGATTGAAGGGTTCCGCGATGACGGGTCCGTCATAACCAAGGCGGTCCAGCACGCGCAAGACCGCCGTCGCATCGATCAATCCTGTCTCCAGCGGCATCCGGCGCTCGAGGTCCTGCTGCTCATCCCTTGTTCTTCCGGCCGTGGCGTCGTTGACGTGGACATTCACGACAGGACGTCCCGCCATCGCCGATTCCAGATCTCTCAGTGTTCCCCCGGATGTGTACCAGTGAAAGCAATCGAGAACCAGGCCCAGGTCACGATCCACCGCATCGATCAGCGAAAGCGCTTCTTCAAGGCTCCGGATGAAGGGATAACGAAACGTATCCCGGAGTGTTTTCGGACCGATGAACTCGATCCCCAGGCGAATTCCACGGTCGTTGAGGATCGAAGCCAAATCCCGCAGGCGGACGATATGCCATGCGAGATTCCTGTCGTAGTCCCGGTCGTCACTGCCGGGCCAGACGTGATTGTAGGTCCTGGAACACCCTGCTGCCTCGACAACCGGCAAAACCTCCCGCAGGCGGATCATGCCCGCCCGAAATGAATCATCGTCGACCCGAAGGAAATCACAGGGCAGCGGAAACAGCCCCCACTTCATGCCGGCATCGGCAGCACGACGGGAAAGCTCTCGAGCCTCGTGGACGGACCCGACCGCATGAACCGGAAAATCGATCCCTTCGAACCCGCAGGCAAGTGCCGACGAAAGGAGGAGGTCGGGGTCCATCTTCCCAAGAGCCACCGCATCAGGGTTCAGGCTGATAAACATGCCTCTCAGGCACCTTTCCTGTCGACCAGCCGGCGCATCACGGTGTCCCGTTCCCGCACCTCGATGGTTTCGAATCCGCGGGCGTTGAACATCGACCGCGGGCCGCGGAAATGGCTTGCATCGTCTCCTTCGGGTTTGTTGTGGGGATACCCCTCGATCCACAGCGCACCACGATTGGAAGCGTCCGCAATCACGTGATCCAGCAAGGCCGCGGCGACCCCATGCCGGCGAAACGGAGGAGCAACAACAAAGCACGACACACAGATCACGGTCGCTGGATCGGGTCCGTCGGGATCAACCAGACGGTAGAGTCCACAAACCGAGCGCATCGAGGCATTGACCCAACCGGCCGGATGACCATCGGCGTAGGCGAGATAGCCAAAGGTTGAACCATTCCGGATCCGCTCGACCATGGACGCTCGTTTCGCCCGCCATGGAAGTTCGGGCTGCTCGGGCGTCGATGGTACATGCGGTTCCAGGCAATAACACGAAGCCCAGTCCGGGTTGCCCGCGAAACCTTCGTGGTCGAAAAAACGGAGCCAGTCGTCGACTTGGTTCTCGGTCACCCGGCGCACTGTGACCTCGCCGATCTCGGGCAGCCGTTCCGTGGACCCGGTGAGTCGCTCGTTTGCCTCGGCATAGTTGCGGGCGTAGTTGCGGATCGCCTCTTCCGGATACGACCACTTATGATTCGCGCGACCGTGCGCCGCGAACGCATCGACGACCGTGTCGACGTCATCCCCCTCGACCACCGCACCACAGGCAAAACATCTGGCATTCATGGATTCCGCGCCTTCCGCTGGCTCTCGTAGGCGGCAATGAGATCACTGACGAGAACCCCATCGATGGTCATTCCGGCAACATCGCATTCAACGATCTTCACGTTGGTCAGGTCCACTCCTCGGAAGATGCTGTCACAGAGCATCATCTCTTCAAAGGTAACGGGCCTCTGCCGCTCCTGCTTCCCGTCCTCGTCAGGCGGTGGCCCGATGTGCTTGAACTTGGCCCCGCCCAACTGCGCCGCTGAGACGGTGATATCACTCATATTGATATCGTGCAGCGTCGCGCCGGAGAGATTCACATTTTCAAACTCCGCTTCGACCAGACAGACATCCTCAAAACGTGAGCCGGTCAGGTCGGCGTTCAATGCGTACTGTTTTCCACAGGTGATCGTTGGTTCCATGGTAAGGTTCTTTCTCTGATGAAGGTTTGCGGGCAGATT
Organism: Opitutaceae bacterium; assembly: GCA_041395105.1. NCBI lineage: Bacteria > Pseudomonadati > Verrucomicrobiota > Opitutia > Opitutales > Opitutaceae > Opitutaceae bacterium. Next base: position 337,858 of record JAWLBB010000003.1, read on the forward strand.
CGAAGGGCTACGCCTCGGGTGGCAACAGGCCCGGGTGGCGGGTCAGGTCTTGTCGTCACCATCTTCCGTGCCACCCCAGCGCCATTTCGGCGCCACCCCTTTCCGCGAACAGACGGCCACCAGGAGCGCGGTGGAAATCGCCATGCATCCCAGGAAGACTCCGGGCCGCGTTCGCGCAAAAGCCCCGCCGGCTGCCAGGATCACGGCAAAGTAGAGGACAAAAACCACCCAACCCTGCCAGCGAACGGGGAACCCCCAGCCGTAGCCATACCTCTTCGCCGGAAACCACGCTTCGTCTTCTGGGAGGCTCATTTTCTTCGGGGTCTGATTTGCGAATCCAACAGGCAGAACTGCGGATCGGCCGCAAGGTCCGCCAGGCGCTTCCATTTGCCCAAGCACACTGTGGGTCCGGTGTGGACGCTTGGCAACGCCAGACAGGCGCCTCGCCCAAGATTCAACCCCGGAAAGATCATGAGACTCTCCATCGCAGCGGAACCGGCGCCGGCCATTGAAACCCGCGTTGCGGCAACATCGCTCTCGCAAATCACTTCGTGATGCGCTGGCGCTGGCCATTGAAACCCGCGTTGCGGCAACATCGCTCTCGCAAATCACTTCGTGATGTGCTGGCGCTGGCCATTGAAACCCGCGTTGCGGGTTTCAATGGAAGTCATGGGAGGCTTCCGGGGGAAGTTCGAAACTGAGGAGGGGCTCGATCTTCTCCGCCATGATATGGATGACCCCGTCGTGGATCTGCAGGCGCCCGGTGATACTGAGGAAGGGTTCCTGCACAATGATGAGGCGCTCCTTCTCGAACTTGTCCGGCTTGACGATCGCATTGGAGATGCCGGTCTCGTCCTCCAGGCTGACAAAAACAAACCCCTTTGCTGTACCCGGCCGCTGACGACAGATGACCGCGCCGGCCACGGTCACCCGGGATCCGTTGGGCCCATCCACCAGGGATGCGGCCGTCCGGACATGAGGAATGCGTGGCCGCATCGTCTTCATGGGATGCGCACCGGTGGTCAGGGACATTCCCCGGTAGTCGGCCCGCAGACGCTCCAGGTGGGTCATCATCTCCAGGGGGGAAAGTTCGGCGGAACCGGCGACGTAACCGGCCCGGCCCGACTCTTCCGCCACCATCATGGCCGGGGTGAGCAGGTCGTCCGCATTCAGATCGGTTTCGACCGCCCAGAGGGCCGCCCGCCGGTGCCGGCTCAACGCATTGAGTGCCCCCACCGAAGCAAGGGCCCGTCGCTCATGTCGACTGAAACCGGTGCGAAGCAGGAAGTCGTGAGTCGATTTGAACGGTTGCCGCCGACGGGCTTCGAGCATCGCCCGCCCGGAAGCCTCGTGCACACCCTCCACCACGCAGAGTCCAAGCCGGATGGTGGAGTCATCCACCACCGTGCACTCCCAGTTCGAAAGGGTCACGTCAACCGGAAGGGTGCGCACCCCGTGGCGGCGGGCATCCTGGACCAGGGTGGCCGGGGAGTAGAACCCCATCGGTTGATTGTTGATCAGGGCGGCATAGAACTCCGCCGGCCGATGGGCCTTCAGGTAGGCACTGCCATAGGCCAGCAGGGCGAAACTGATGGCGTGCGATTCGGGAAAACCGTAGAGGGCAAAGGAACTGATCGCCGCCGTGATCTCCTCGATCGCCTTGGGCTGGACACCGTTCTTCTCCAGAGCATTGCGCAACTTCACCTTCACCTTGTCCATCCGCTCCTGCGAGCGGTGGAAACTCAGGGCCCGCCGCAACTCCTCCGCCTCCGATCCCGAGAAGTTCGCCATCACCATGGCGATCTTCAGCATCTGCTCCTGAAATAGAGGCACCCCCAGGGTCCGCTCAAGAATCGGCTCCAGCCTCGGATCGATATAATGGACCGGTTGCCGACCGGCCCTTCGCTCCAGGTAGGGGTTGACCATCTTGCCCTGGATCGGCCCCGGCCGGATGATGGCCACCTCGATGACGAGATCGTAGAATGTCTCGGGCTTCATCCGCGGCAGCGTGGCCATCTGGGCCCGGCTCTCCACCTGGAAGACCCCGATGGTGTCGGCTTCCTGGAGCATCTTGAAGGTGGCCGGATCATCTTTCGGAATATGCGCCAGGTCCACCGGGTGCCCCCGGTCGCGGGTGACCTCGATCGCGTCCTGCAGAACGGCCATCATGCCCAGTCCGAGGAGGTCGACCTTGACCATGCCCATGTCCTCGCAATCGTCCTTGTCCCATTGGGCCACGCTGCGATCGGGCATGGCGGCGTTCTCCAGGGGGACCACCGTATCCAGTCGCCCCTGACAGATGATCATGCCGCCGGAATGCTGGCCCAGATGCCGGGGCAGCCCGTAAATCGACTGGTAGAGCCGGACGAGGGCGGCAGCCCGTGGGTGGGTCCCGGCGATGCCGGACTGGCGCAGCTGTTCCTGCAATTCCAGGGTGTGGGGGAAGTCACCATGCGCATAGAGCTTGGAAAAGCGGTCCATCGCTTCCTCCGGCAGGTTGAGCACTTTGCCGACTTCCCGGACCGTGCTGCGCCCCCGATAGGTGATGACATTGGCCGTCATGGCCGCCCCCCGCCGGGTGTAGCGCCGATAAACCTCCTGGATGACCTGCTCCCGCCGGTCCCCGCTCGGCAGATCAAGATCGATATCCGGCCACCCCTTGCGCCCCTCGGAGAGGAAACGCTCGAAAAGCAAGCGCCCCCCGATCGGATCAACCGCCGTGATGCCGAGGCTGTAACAGACCGCGCTGTTGGCCGCACTGCCCCTGCCCTGCACCATGATCCCGCGCTCCCGGCAGAAATTGACGATGTCCCAGACGATGAGGAAATAGCCGCTGAACCCCAGTTTCGTGATCAGGGCCATCTCATGCCGGAGCTGCCGGCGGATCGGCGGGGTCAGGCCGCCATAACGCTGCTCCGCCCCGAACCAGGTGAGCTTGGTCAGGAAACTGTCCATCGACTCCCCGTCCGGGACCGGATAATCGGGAAAGGCGTAGCCGAGATTCTCCAGTGTGTAGTCGAGACGCCCGGCCAGGCGCTCCGTGTTGAGAATCGCCTCCGGGAGATCACGAAAGAGCGCCGTCATCTGCGTGCTGTTCTTGATCTGACGATCGCTGTTCGCCTCGAGCAGGCGGCCGGCCAGGTCCAGGTTTGTTTTCTGGTGCAGGCAGGTGAAGACATCGAGGACCTCCCGGCGATCGGCCGTGGCATAGGCCGGGCCATTAGTCGCGAGCAGGGGCAGGCTCAGACTACCGGCCAGGTCGACCAGGAACCGATTGCGGGCTGTCTCGCCACGCCGGTGGTGCCGCTGCACCTCGACGTAGACATGGTCCGCCCCGAAGGCCCGGGTCAGCCTCCCGATCCGCTCGGCCGCCGCCCTGCCGCCCTCCTCACGCCAGGCCCGGATCACCGGCCCTTCCTCATCGCCGGTCAGGGCGATGACCCCTCCGGCCACTTCGGACAATTCATCCCAGCAGATGCGTCCCTCACCCTTGGGGGCCCGCAGGCGACTCGTGGTGAGCAGGCGGCAGATCTTCCGGTAGCCCTCCGCCGAAGCCACCAGGAGCGGAACCACGCTTCCGTCCTCCAGGGTGAGCTCGCAACCCACGAACGGCCGGATGCCCTCCTCGAGGCAGCGCTGATGGAAGCGCACACTCCCGTAGAAGCCGTTCCGATCGCATAACGCCACGCCGGCCAGACCCACCGCAGCGGCCCTCGCCGCCATGTCCTCCGGACGGGATGCCCCCCGCAGGAAACTGAAGGCACTGCGGGCATGGAGTTCGATGTAGGACATGGAAGTTGCTTCGCAACGGAGATGGAAGAAAGGCGGGTGGAAAACAAAACGTAGTATACTACGTAGCAAAAAACAAAACAAACGGGTGCATGCTACGTTTGGCGCTTAGTTAGCGAAAGAGTCGGATCAGCCAACGAGGTGTTGACTGCTCTTCGACGGCGGGTCCGGAGGCCCTCGCCCTACCAACTGAAATCAGAGCATCCGTGGTAGGGCTGGACGTCCCCGGCCAGCCGCAACGGTTGTCCGAGACAAAACAACGACAAGCACCCTTAACTAAGCGCCATTCGTGCATGCTACGTTTGGTTTGGTGCGGCAACCGCGCTCTGCCGCGGTTCCGTTGATTCAGGATTCTTCCCGACAACATCCCCTGTGCCGGGACAGGTCGGGAACGCCGACAGAGCGGTGCGGCTGCAGTTTTCCCAATGCCCTCCGCCCTCTTCTTCTCCATCTCACATCTGCCATCTCCCATGGATGAAATGGTTTCCGTTTCATCCATACACTCCCTCCAGAAACCAGCGGCCGCCGGCCTCCCGGGCGAGCCGGTAGACGCCGCCCGCGACCAGTTCCACGTCCCATTCCTCGCAGGCCCATTGCCGGGAAGCCTCCCACCAGTCACCCGACAACCGCCAGGGCCCCCGACACTCCCGAATCCGACCATGCACCTCCGGGCTGAAGAGTGCATCCGGAACGCCATCACACAAATCCACCTCGGCAGGTCGGGCCGGCCGGTAGCGCCGCAGGGGCAGGCCGAGCGGGGGCAGTGGCGAGAATTCCCCGGTCTCCTCGCCCACCACCGTGGCCAGCGGCTCCAGGCGAAAGGCATCGGGCCGGTGGGTATCCTCGATCCGGGGAGTCCCCACCCGGTCCGGACCGGTCACCGCCATGACCCGGGCCAGGGTTTCGGCAAATTGGTGAGAATCTCGCAGGTCCGCCTCGAACAATCCCTGCTGGCGCGCCCGCGGATGCCCCGGCCGGATCCTCAGATGGACGGCGGTGATCGGATGTTCCGTCCGCACCTGGTCCAGATGGGTGTGGAGCATCCGGAAAAGAATCTCCGCCTTGCGGGTCGGCTCCGGCAGGCGAAACCAGCGCCGGTAAATCGAGTCATCAACCAGTTTGAGGTAGAGCCCGAGGGATTCGGCCACCAGTCCGGAGGCCTCCAGCCTCAGAACCAGGGTATCGATGAACCGCCGGAGGAGAAAGACGAGCGGTTCGAGCGTCTCCAGTTCATGCTCCAGCTCCAACGTCTCCTCAAAGGTCTCGGGCAGCGTCACCAGCCGGAGAACTCTCTCCCGGCGGCCGGAAGCCCGGTCCCAGAGATCCAGGCCGGCTTCACCCAGGCGTTGGCCGATCTCGGGGCGCGGCAGGGCAGTCAAGGCCCCCAGGGTACGAATCCCCCACTGATCAAGGACTCCGGCCAGACCGGGAGGCGGTTCAATCATGGCGAGCGGGATCCGCTCGAGGAAGGGGTCCCCCGGATCAACCCGAAGAACCGGACAGGCGCAACGCGCCGCAAATCCGGCCCGGTCCGGGGTATCGGATATACCCACGCGGAGCGCCAACCCCATCATCTCCAATCGATGAACCAACCGGCCCGCCCGGGCCTCCAGCCGGGTCAGATCAACCCCGTCCAGGCCGATCGTACAGAGCCCCTCACCGGTCGCCTCGACCCGGGGGGAAAGGGTGAAGGCGGCATCGAGCAGAACCCGGGCGGTCGCCGCCTCGGCCGGAGGTGAGCGGTAGTGGAGATCGAGACTCCCGCAACGGGCCAGCCCCTGGGTGGCGGTCAGGCCGGGCTCGACCCGGAAAGCCCTGGCCGCAGCTGAAACCTGGAGGATCGGCGCCTTGCGCGATTCATCGGCCAACAGCGCCACCGGACGCCCGACCAGCGCCGGCCGGGCCCGCAGGAACGCCTGCAGGGCAAAATCAGGAATCAATAGAACGGCAAACATGTGAGTTGCTTCGCAACGGAGATGGAAGATCGGGAAAAGAAGAGTCAGGAGTGATGCACGGGATGAAACAGTTTCGCTTGATGCATGAATTCATTTTCAGAAGCCCGATCTCTGCACCTCTGTGCGAGAACCCAAATCTCACTCCATTGGTTGACCAGGCTTTCGGATTCATTCATCGCGCAGTGACGCAGAGGCGCGGAGAAGAAAAAAGGGAATGAAGATTCATGAGTGGTGAACTGAAGGAAGTGGCTGTCGGTTACGGTTGATTCCAAAATTTACTTCGGCTTTCTGACTTCAGCCCGCCGCTTCCGCGGGCTGTGCGGCTTGCCGCCGCAGATTCAGTTCCGGGGCCAGGATGGTCAGCAGGTCCCGGCGGGGATGGTCGAGGGCGGCCAGTGAAAGGGGATGATCGAGCTGCAGACGGATCCGGGCGCTGGAAACCAGGGCATGCGGGGTCATCACCACCAGAGCCATCTCCGTCGTCTCCACCACCCGCTGGAAACGAAACCAGACCGTGGACTGGATGCGCCGCAATTCCCGATCCGGAGCATCCCGCAGGTCGATGACAAGAGCCGCCATATTATTGTCCCGGGCCAGCAGATCGGCCGCCCGGAGGGCCGGAGTCACTCCACCGCTGCGCACCCAGAGCAGATGCCTGAGGAGATCCGGCTCGGTCGATTGGGGATCAAAACCATCCATCGCATCCACCAGCGCCAGGAAGCGATGCTTCTTGCGGACGGCCCCCAGGAGGGCGGTCAGCATCAGCTGCCCCCCGGCCCCGGCCCGCGCCTCCACCACTTCGGAAACAGCCCCCCGGGGCAGTCCGCCCCCCAGCGGACCATCAATCCCCGGAATCCCGGTGGCCAGCCCTGCCACAACCGCCGGCTCCCAACGGGGAAAGCGTTGCTGGAGCAGCTCGCGCAGCTGCCCGACCGTCGCTTTCCCTGTTTCTTTTCGAAGCATCCATTGAATATAGTGAACATCTGTTCACATTGTCAAACCCTGGTGGAAAAGATCGCCCGCTCAGGCGTGTAAAATTCAATGCTTGCACTCCCATCGGGACCTGTGCTTAGTGGGCCTCGCAAATTCAGAGCCCATGGGGGTATTGGTAGATTGCTAGTTGTGGTCAGAGGCGGAGAAACCCGCGGAAGTGCAGTGGCAATTTGAAATCCGACGGTCGGAAACAAGCTACACAAGAGCTCCGTAATTCGCAAAACTCAGTAATGTCTACGAAACTCTACGTTGGAAATCTTTCCTTCGATTCGACCGAACAGGATCTTCAGGATCTTTTTGCAGAAGCTGGTGCCGTCACCGATGTTGTCATCATTCAGGACAAGTTCACTGGCCGCTCGCGCGGCTTTGGCTTTGTCACCATGAGCAGCGCCGAAGAGGCCCAGAAAGCCGTGACCATGCTTCACGGTAAGAATGTTGGTGGCCGTGACCTGACCGTCAATGAAGCCCGTCCGCGCGAAGAACGCAGCGGTGGTGGTGGTGGCGGATACGGTGGCGGTGGTGGCGGCGGCCGTGGCTTCGGTGGTGGCGGTGGCGGCGGCCGTGGTGGCCGTGGCGGCCGCGGCGGCGACCGTGGCGATCGTCGCGGTGGCGGCGGCGGCGGCGGCGGCGGTGACCGCTGGTAGTCCAACCCATCCAGCTGATTCAGCTCTCAAGCGCCCGACCTTTCCGGTCGGGCGCTTTTTTTGTCCTGAAGGGGTCATTGCTTGACTCTTGACAAAAGCAGAATCGCTTTTGTCAAGAGTCAAGCAATGACCCCTTCTGCGTCCCCTGCTGCGTCGACCCTGAGCTTGTCAGTGGGGGCCACATGCGCCCTGCTATCTGCGTGACTTTCCACTCGCGATCCGACGCCCCTCTGGGGCCGCTCCCGGACCAGCCCCCACCCGATCTCGTCCTTGATCGCTTCATTGCCGTCATGGCGGAGCGGGGACTCGCCCTCTATCCCGAACAGGAGGAGGCGATTCTCGAGTTGTTTGCGGACCGCAATGTCATTCTCAATACACCGACCGGATCCGGAAAGTCCCTCGTCGCGGCCGCCTTCCATTTCAAGATGCTCTGCGCCGGTGAGCGCTCGATCTACACCTGTCCGATCAAGGCCCTGGTCAATGAGAAATTCCTCGCTCTCTGCCGCGACTTCGGTCCGGAGAATGTCGGCATGATGACTGGCGACGCCAGCGTCAATCCATCCGCGCCGATTCTCTGCTGCACCGCCGAGATCCTCGCCAATCTGGCCCTGGCCGGCGGAGACCGGGGCGATATCCGTGCCGTCATCATGGATGAATTTCACTATTATTCGGATCCGGAACGCGGGGTGGCCTGGCAGGTTCCGCTTCTCACCATGCCCCGCTCGCAGTTTCTTCTCATGTCGGCCACCCTGGGCTCGACAGCGGCAATCGAGAAGGACCTCGAACGTGTCACCGGCCGCACCACCCTGACCGTTCGAAGCGACCGCCGGCCGGTTCCGCTCGCCTTCGAGTATTCGGATACTCCCCTGACCGAAAGGGTCGCCGCCCTCGTCACGGAGGGCCGGGCCCCGGTCTATCTCGTCTTCTTCACCCAGCGCGCCGCCGCCGAGGCCGCCCAGAGCCTGATGAGCCTCAACGTCTCCTCCCGCGAGGAAAAGGCGGCCCTGGCCACCGCTCTTGAAGAGGTCCGTTTTACCAGTCCCTATGGAAAGGATATGCGCCGCTGGCTGCGCAGCGGAATCGGAGTCCACCATGCCGGGCTTCTCCCGCGTTACCGCATACTGGTCGAGCAATTGGCCCAGAAAGGTCTGCTTAAGTTGATCTGCGGAACGGATACCCTCGGGGTCGGCATCAACGTGCCCATCCGGACCGTTCTCTTCACCCAACTCTGGAAGTACGACGGGCGAAAGGCCGCCGTCCTGACCGTCCGCGATTTCCGACAGGTCGCCGGACGGGCCGGCCGGAAGGGTTTCGACGATCAGGGTTATGTCGTGGTCCAGGCGCCCGAGCATGTCATCGAGAACAAACGGGCCGAGGAAAAGGCGGCCAACGATCCGAAGAAGAAACGCAAACTGGTCAAGCGCCGCCCGCCCGACGGCAGCGTCAGCTGGGATTCCAAGACCCTTGAAAAGTTGCAGACAGCCGAGCCGGAAGGTCTCAATTCGCAGTTCTCCGTTTCTCACGGCATGCTCCTGCAGGTCCTCAGCCGGGAAGGTGACGGTTGTCGCGTCATGCGCGACCTGATCGCGGACTCCCACGAATCGGACATCTCGAAAAAGCGCCTTCGAACCCGGGCCTGGCAGCTCTTCCGCGCCCTTCTCGATCGGGAGATCGTGGCATGGATTCCGCCGGAACCGTCCGGCCGCAAGTTGCGGGTCAATGTCGACCTCCAGACCGATTTCTCCCTGCACCAGGCCCTGTCCCTCTTTCTGATCGATGTCATCGGGGAATTGGACCGGGAAAGCACCACCTACGCCCTCGATGTCCTCACGCTCTGCGAATCGATTGTCGAGGACCCCGAACCGATTCTCCGGCGCCAGGTGGACAAGCTGAAGACGGCCAAGCTCGAGGATATGAAGGTCGAGGGGATCGAATACGAGGAGCGGATGAGCCGCCTCGACCAGATCGAGCATCCCAAGCCAATGCGGGATCTGCTTTACGGCTTCTTCAACGCCTTTGCGGAAGCCCATCCCTGGGTCGGAGAAGACACCATCCGTCCGAAATCCATCGCCCGCGAGATGCTTGAGCGCGGCCAGTCCTTTGCCGAGTATGTCCGCGAATACGGCCTCCAGCGGATCGAGGGCCTGCTCCTGCGTCACCTTTCCCAGGTCTGGAAGGTGCTGGCCCAGACCGTTCCCGATAACGCCAAGACTGAACCGGTCGTCGAGATGGAGCTCACCCTGAAGGAGCTGATCCGCGGCATCGACTCGAGCCTGCTCGAGGAATGGGAGCGCCTGTTGCATCCCGAAGCCGTCCTTCCGGATCCACTGGAGTCGCCTCCGGTCCTCAAAGCGATGGATGTGACCGCGGATCCCGAAGCGTTCCGGCGCCTGGTCCGGGTGACCGTCTTCGGTTTCCTCCAGCAGGTGGCAACCGGCGATTGGGACAGCGCACTCGCGCTCCTGGAGACCGGCCAGGCCATTGGTGATGCGGAACCGGATACACTCTCGTCCGCCGGGCGCGATCTCAGGAGCGCCTTCGAGGCATTCTTTGAAGCTCGCCGGCGATTCGTGCTCGACGTTGAAGGTCGATCGAAGAAGCACTCCCATTGGATCGAGCAGGACGAACCCGGCCGACTCGGCCTGGCCCAGGTTCTCATCGATCCGGAGGCCAAAAATGACTGGGAAGTTCGGTTCACCGCCAACCTGCCTGAATCCCGCCAGGCCGGCCGGGCCATCGTCCGTTTTGTATCGGTCGGCCCGGTCGGTGGGTGAGGAAAATGCCCCCCGCCCGCCTGCCCCATCGTATTCGTCGAAAACGTGGGGATGACCGGATCCCTTCTTGAGCCGGAACGTGGTCTGAGGTTGGCTGGGCTCCTCTAAAACCCGATTGACCATGACAGACCCGGAAACCCCACCCTCCGCCTTCACCGAGTTGAAGCACCTCCTCCACCGCCGGCGTTCGATCCGAGCCTACAAGCCCGATCCCGTGGAGGATGCACTCGTGCAGGAAATCCTCGAGATGGGCATCCATACCTCGAGTTCGGGAAACATGCAGACCTACTCGATCATCGTGACCCGGGATCGCGCGATCCGCCAGGCCCTCTACGAACCGCATATGAACCAGAACATGGTTCTGGACGCTCCGGTCCTCCTGACCTTCTGCGCCGATTTTCACCGCATGCGCCGATGGGCGCTCCTCAGCGGTGCCGCCGACAGTTTTGACGACATGATGGGTTTCATGGTGGCCGCCATCGACGCGACCCTCGTCTCCCAATCCGTGGCCTTGGCGGCGGAGGCCCGGGGCCTGGGCATCTGCTATATGGGAAGCACCATCGCCAACTGCGACCGGATCGGGAAAATCCTGAAGCTTCCGAAGAACGTAGTCCCGGTCGTGGGTTTCTCACTCGGCTATCCGGCTGAGGACCCGGCCCCGCGCGATCGCCTTCCCTTGGACGGTTTGGTGCATCGGGATACCTACCGCGACTATTCGGACCAGGAAATACTCGATATTTACCGGGAACGCGAAACCAACGGGTGGAAGCGTTACATGGGATTCGAGAAGCTCCGGAAGATGATCGAGGAATCGGGAGTGACCAATCTGGCGCAGGTCTACACTCAGCTGAAGTACACAAAGAAGGAACACGCTGTCTTCTCGAAGCAGATCCTGGATTACCTGAGAGCGCAGGACTTCATGAACTGAACGGCCTCTTCCCGCACCTTCCTTCAATCGTGGGGATGCGCCGAGGTGCGCCCCACAAAAAAGCCTTCCCTGCCGGAAACGCTCAACGCGTTCAAAAATCTTCGCTTCCGGGCACCATCATCCTTGCCTCCCCCCCCGGATTGCCGATCACATGCTATCCGTGAAGCAGAGCATCGTCACCCTGGACATGGAGGGCGTCCTTACGCCGGAAATCTGGATCGCCGTCGCCGAACGCACCGGGATCGACGCCCTGCGACTGACGACCCGCGATGAGCCCGATTACGACAAACTGATGCGGCATCGGCTCAAACACCTCGCCGCCCATCAGATCACCCTCTCGCGAATCCAGGAAGTGATCGGCGGACTGGCTCCACTGGCCGGAGCGGTCGATTTTCTCGATTTCCTGCGCAGGGACACCCAGGTCATCATCCTCTCCGACACCTTCGAACAGTTCGCCCAACCCCTGATGCGGCAGCTCAATTGGCCCACCCTCTTCTGCCATCGCCTCATCGTCGAAGCAGATCGAATCACCGGTTACCAGCTGCGCATGCCCGATCAGAAGCGGCACTCCGTCCTCGCGCTGAAGCAGATCCATTTCAACGTCATCGCCGCAGGTGATTCCTTCAACGACACCACCATGCTGGCTGCCGCCGATCACGGTTTTCTCTTCAAGTCCCCGGACAATGTGGCCAAGGCGTTCCCCCAGTTTCCGGCCCTGGAAAAATACGAAGACCTGCTGAGCCGGATCCGGGCGTTGCTCTGAACCGGGTGTTTCGGGAGGGCGTGGCACCTGTCCCGGACGGCCAGATGACTTCGGGAAGCCCGGTCCCTGAAGAGTCTTCCACGTTTCCGTGCCTCTGTCAGAACCTCTCCCCTCGAAGCCTTCACTCCCCCTCGTTCGGGTAAAGAAGGACCCGGTCGTGGACCAGAAGCACCAGGTCTTTGCGGCCATCTCCAGTCAGATCGACCACGAGGGTTTCACGCGGCTCTCCCGATTGGCTGCCCCGGGCCTTGACATTGGGGTCACTCTCAAAAACCAGAAAATGAAGGGAACTCTCTACCCTGGACTCCACCCGGGTCAAAATCTCGATCAGATTGCGACGGGGATCAATCGCGACATAGTCATCGATCCCGTCGTTGTTCAGATCGCCGATCGCCACATCCCCATAACGCACATTTTCGATATCCGTTTCATAGGAAAAAACAACCTCTGCCCGCCGGCCGGGAACTCCCATCGGCAGGAGCCAGAAACGGTCCTTGCCGAGAAAAAAGAGATCCTCCCGTCCATCCCCGTCAAAATCCAGCTGGTGCCCCGCCACCAGGCTGATTGAGCCGACCGGCACAGCATCTGCATAGACGTAAACCCCGCGCTCATTTCGGCGGAGGACTTCGATTTCCCGATTACGCTGGTCAAAGAGGAGGATCTCGCGCTCGTTGTCTCCATCCAGATCGACCGCAAAGGCGGCCGATATCTCGGTTGTCGCCTCCCGGGCGTTGAACTGGTCAACCACCTGCAGAGCTCCCTCGTCGTCCACCTCGATGGCCCGTGCGAATCCCGGTCCGGATACCAGGATTGTTGACGACCCCAGACCATTGGTCCGGGCCATGGTCAGGGCGGAGGGATCGAGCTTGTCCACCAGGCCGCTGCGATAGCCCGGTCCGCGTGAGATGTCCACGAAAGTCCCGTCCTCCTGCTGGAGGAGGATTCGCAGCGCTTCGAACGGCACAAATACCGCCAGATCGTCGCGCCCATCGTGATTGGCATCGAGGAACCGGACGCATTTGGGATCGGTCCGAAGATTCTCCAACTCCAACGATTGCGTCGTGACCAGTGCGGCCCCGGACTTTTCCATGAACTGAATGCTCCGCTTCCCGCCGCTCTCGACCGCCACCGCGAGAAGAGGTCCGGATCCTTTGAGGCCGGGGCTGCCCGAGACCGCCAGCGGTTTGCCTTCGATTTCCACCGGCCGTGGAAAATGCAGGCGTCCCTCGTCCCCGAGAACCGTCGCCCCAAGAATGCGTTCCTTCGGACTGGCCAGGTAGATTTCAGCACGGTCCATGCCCTCCCAGGTCACCGCGGCAATCGACCGGCCGTCGGTCAGGGAGGGAAAACGCTGAGCCTCTCCCAATTGGCCGACTTCATCCTGGAAATAGCAGATTACCTGGGCCCCATCCGGGTCGGTCAGCGCCAGGTCCAGTCTCCCATCCCCATCGATGTCTCCAAAAGCGTAGTCCGGCGGATTGCGGGATCCGACTCCGGTCGAGTAAACCCGGGGGTTGATCGCGTCAACTCCACCGGCCACGGCCGGATCCTCCACCAGGGAAACGACCGTCAGGAGGGCTGTCCGACTCCGGATATGAGCCAACCCCGGCGGATTTCCCTCTCCAAAGTTGATCAGCTCCATTGATGTCATCGAATTCTCGATACGGTAGGGATTTTCCGGACCGAGACGCCCGGTCACGCCCTGGAAGCGGACCCGCAGCGAATCGCGGCTGTCCGATGCCAGATAGAGAACATCCTTGCGTCCGTCCTGATCGAGATCGGCGAGCCGAAGCGAGTGGTTGCTCCCGTCCGAGAAAGCGTATCGTTCGGGCGCTTCCAGTTTCCCGTCCCCATCCTGCCGGAGAACCACGAGGTCCTTGTCCAGGATGACAATGAGGTCGGCACGGTCATCGCCGTCGAGATCCTCGATCAGCAGGCAGGTGATATAGGGCGAGGGCGCACCGATATCGATGACCTGACTCTCTTCCCAGCCGCCGTCTTCGGATTGAAGTCGAATGGTCAGGGAATCGGGAATCCCCGTATAGGCCAGATCGGTCCGGCCATCTCCGTTGAGATCACCCGCGGCCAGGTCAAAAACCGTAATCCCGACAGTCAGGGGAAGCTTGTCAAATCGGGAATCCTCCAGCACCGGTTCCCATCGGTTGGTCTGCACGCGACGATTTGCCGGCGGAGTCCCCCGCGCGGGGTCCCGCTGAATGAGCATCTCGATCCGGGCCCGGTCATTGTTGATCAGTGCGAGATCCATCCGGCCGTCCTGGTTGAAGTCGGCCGGAACCAGTCGACGGGTGTTCCAGTCGAGTTTGATGATCTCCGGGCCGCCGAGAACCGGCGGCGATCCTTCATTCCCGGACAGCGGAGAGTGGACGGTCAGAGCGGCCACCAACGCCAGGGAGCAGCCCCATCGGAGAAACGCACGCATCAAGTGATTATTCCTCTTCGGGATCTCCATGAATGAGGTAGCCGACGCTCCGGACACCATCCGGATCGAAGTAGATTGCCGACGACATCGGCCCCCAATGACGGGACATGATTTCGGCCGAAGGCCTGGCACTCGGATCGAATAGAGGCTCCGCTTCTCCTTCTTCATCGGATCGGTTGAAACGACCGGCGGCCTGGATCAGTATATTGACCACCGCGACGATCATCTGCTTTGTGTCCTGATACGCGATGACGCTCTCGCCCGAAGGCAACCGGGAGAGTGCCTCCACCACCTTGGGACTTGACCAGATCGGATTCGAAGCCCCGCCCAATCCCTGGATGGCCGTCTCCACCATGGACGAATTTCCGACGCCAAAGAAGATGGCGCGGCTGGTGATGGCATAGGAGAAACCACTCGGCCGGGGCATATCGGGGAGGCTCGGGGGAACCAGGGAATAGATGGTCTCGCCGAGATACTCCCGACTGGTGATCGCCTCGCTCAATCCGGGTGCCATGGCCATGACCGCATCGATCATTCGCCGGGCGGTGTCGGCGTCATGGATCGAAACGGAGAAAAATTGGTTGGTCGGGGACGGGCTGGCACCCTCTGCTCCCGGCTCGATCAAAGTCTCCGCCTGAACGATCTGGTCGCCGAAATTGCCGATGAGATCCCTCTCGATATCGATCCCGAGCGCCTGGTTGATCTCCGCCGACCGCATCTCCAGAAGCGCGGACAGGGCCGGGCTGAGATTCCGCAGAATGTCCTTTAGGCCCTGATACGCATCACTCAGGCTGAACCGGGCGGTCGAAACGCTGACCCACGTATCCGGAATATACTCGGGCCTGGGAGCGGGGGGCGCCCCGTAGGCCAGCAGTCGCATCAGATCGGGACGCTCGGTCCACTTGAGACCGGAGACCGCCCGGGTCGACGTCTCCCCCATCTCCAGGATCCCGTAGGCCCAGGTGAGGTGGTGCAGGCCGAATGCCTGAATCAGGCCCTCAGGCGTCAGCCCCAGGGCCGCGAGAGCAGAAGGCCCTGCCGAGTCGCGCTCCGCTTCCGCCCGGTTCAACCCGCTGACGATGGATGGAACGATGGCCTGGAAATTCAGCATAAGGGACACCTGGCCGTCGGGGCTCTCCTGACGAATCGCCTCAAAACCTGATGAAGCGGCAAGCGAATCAGTCGCCCCGCCACGCTTCAGGTTATCGATCACCTGCTGGACCGCAGCCTTGGCCGCTCCCAGGATGAGAACCCGGTCAACCAGGGACCAGGTGACTGACGGGGTCGGTCCATCATCTTCATCGGAGAGCGATTCGACGATGCGCAGGGTTTCACCCTGAAATTCTTCCTCCCGGACCTGCTCGTCTTCATCGAGCAACCGTGCGAGAAGGGACTCCATTTTCGAGGTATCCTCCCCCAGCTCGGCGAGAACGACGATCGGCGCCTCAACGGCATCTTCATCGAGAAGCTGCTCGAGATCGAGCACTGCAAGAAGAACCTCGCCGGGAAGCAGATCGAGCAATTCAGAAAACGTCAGTCCGGTTTCCGAGCGGATCAGTTCGGTCAATCCACCGTCGTGCTCTTCCCGAAAACGCTCGATCGCCGGCGAAAAAAAGTCCTGCACCTCGGGCTCGGCCCAGGTCTGTGCCAACGGATTATGGGACCACTGCTCCCGCACCTCCGGGACACTGCGGACCCGCAGGATGACCGCGGTCTCCGCAGGAAGAACCCCGGTCAGATCAACCCGGCCTTCGCCGCGAGCCGGTGTTGAAAGGAGGACCGCGGCGAAGCCGGCGGCAATACTCAAAGCGCATGGAACATTCATGATAAAAGCAGTGGGTTGAACAAACCCCGAAGGGATCGTCATGATTTGAGAAAAGATTATCTCGCGTCGACTCCGTTGTCCGGTCGCGGTGGCTCGAGATAGCGAAAACCTGAGTTGGGATTCCGCTCGTCGAATGCAAAGGCGTCACGGTTTCGCAGAAAGGCTTTCAGGGTCGCCGATGGAATGGCAAAGCTGACGCCCTCGACTCCAACCATCATCGCCTTCATGTTGTTCACGCCCACCACCTCGCCCCGGAGATTGAAAAGAGGGCCTCCCGAATTGCCCGGATTGATTTGGGCAGTCGTCTGGGTGTAAAGGCGACCTCCCAATGAACGGTAGCGAAGACTGACGATTCCCTGTGAAACGGTACGCTCGAGACCCAAAGGGCTGCCGATGGCAAAGACGGTCTCGCCCCGCTCCAATTCGTCGGAATCCCCGATCGATACAGGGACAAAAGGGAATCCTCCCGAGGACTCGATCTTGAGCAGGGCAAGATCGATGGCGGGTTCAAAGGCGAGAATGCGGACATTATCGAAGGGCTTCTTTTCCAGGGAAGAACCCTTCTGCTCATAGACCGTCACGGTGATGGAGTATTCGCCCGCGATCACATGGGCATTGGTGACCACATAGCCCTCCGGATTGATGATGAAGCCGGAACCCAACCCCGTAGGAGTGCTTACCTGGACGACTGCGGAACCCAGTCGCGAAACGTTGGCCGCAACGCTGGAAAGGCGGTTTTCCCCACCGACGTGAAACAATTCATCACCAGTAACCGGCGCCGGCGTCCCGTCCTCCATCAACTCCGAAACATCGAGAACCTCCGCCATGGGAATGGACAGGACGGAATAGCCCAGATCGACCACGACCCGATCGGTGTTCCGGTCAATCAGATCGGCGGAAATCTCCGCCCCGCTGCGCAGGTGGACGGAGACGGGCTGGCCCGAAAGGACCGTCCCCAGCCCAATCAACCCGAGAAGCTGACCCGAGAAGCCAATGCACCGCATCCGCCTACACTTGCCGTCTCTCTCCCGGCGTCAAGAAAACCGCATTGGAATACGGCACGGTGAGCAAATCCCGCCTCGTTCTCCTGATGCAGTCGGACTACCGGCTCGAAAAGATCGGGGCCACTTCCCGAGCCGATTCGAGAAGGGCGGTTCTCTCGTCCGCCGACAGGGGCTCGAATGCCGCCGCCAGATCCGTGGCGAGGCGAAAGAGACGCTCCTCACCGGGCGGAAGAGCCGCCGTAATCGGTTCCGACAGGGTGAACCTCAGGGCCCGGGCCACCAGGTCGAGATCGTCGATCGGTCGATACCAGGTCTTCGGATAGACCCGTTCCTCCTCCTTCGCCCACGGCGTGTAGGCCAGCCCCTTGAGGGCGAGCCGGGCCACCCCCAATTCCCGGGCTTTCGCCACCACGGCCGGCCCGAAATCGCCCTGAGCGTAGCAGACGTAATTGATGGGGAAGAGAATCGAATCAAAGGGAAAACGGTCCAGCATGGCCAGCGCGGCTTCCTCGGAATGGGCGGAAAACCCCAGGTACCGCACCTTGCCGGATTCCCTCGCCGCCAGGTACGTCTCCATGGCGCCCCCCCTGGCAAAGATTTTCTCCACATCCTCCAGGGAGGTCACGGCGTGAAACTGATAGAGATCGAAGTGATCGGTCTTCAGCCTCTTCAGGGATTGCTCCAGCTCGAATCGGGCACCCTCGGCATCCCGTCGTCCCGTCTTGCAGGCGAGAAACGAGCGATCCCGAAAGGGTTGCAAGGCAATGCCCAGCTTGATCTCGGCCTCACCGGCATTGTAGCTGGGCGCCACATCAAAGTAATTGATCCCGCGATCAAAGGCCCGGGCCACCTCGTCATCGGCATCGCCCTGTTCCTGTCCGTTGACCACGATCCCGCCGAAACCCACAATGGACAGCTCGATCCCATCGCGATAGGCGCGTCGCGGGACGGGTCGGCTACGTCCCCTGGCCAAGAGGTTTTCTGCTTCGCTGGTCATGACCGATTGTCACCGAAAATCATGCGCTTCGTCGAGGGGATTTCCGCAATACCGGAAATCGTCCACGCCTCACCATTTGCGTGCGACCACCGCGAAGTTGAAAGGAATCTCCATCTGCACGCTGACTGTTTTCCCGTTCTTGATTCCGGGCTCAAATCGCCATTGGCGAAGAGCTCGAACGGCACTTTCAGCCAGTTTCACGTGGGGTGATGACTTGACATGGGCCAGGACCACGCGACCCCTGGGATCGCAGACAAAGGAGATGACGACTGATCCTTCAAACCCCGCTTCCTTGAGTTTGTAGGGATAAGCAGGGGCCACCTGGTATTTGACGCGGGGGATGCGGTCCACTTCATTCAGGTTGAAGATGACCTCGAGTTCATCGATCGATTCGACTTCAAAGTCCATCGAGAAGGCACCCGGATAGACACCGCCCGTTCCCGGATTCAGGGCCACTTCGATCTGGGACAGCGAGAGCCGGGCCAGCGTTTCCTGCAATTCGGGAGGTTCTTCCCGGTCCTCCTCTTCCGGAGGTGGTGGTTCCGCTTCCTCGATCATGGGCGGAGGCGGCAGCGACAATTCGGTGGTCATGACCTCCCGGACCGGATGCCAATACGCGGAAATCGATTCAAAGAAAGGAAGGGCAAGAAACAGCACGGTCGTCACGGCGATGCCCAGGATCCACGCGCCCACCCCACTGACTCGGGAAACCGCCTTGTGCCGGGCATCGCAATAGACCATTCTCGACTCGCTCTCAGGACGCATTCGATAAACGGATAACCAACCCCGTTCAGGCACCGGGATGGCACCTGACATCTCTTCGAACTGAAGGTCCCAGTATTTGCGATTCAACCCGGGAAACGCAAGCCGCAATCGGCAATCCGGAGGCAGGCACCCGAGGCCTGCCAATCGGATTGCCGCGGTGGCCCGATCGCGCAAAATCAGCCGATCCTTTTCTCTTTTCTTTCGGGAACCAGAACGAAGGCCAGGATGCCGATACCGATCAGGACGGCCGCGATTGCCAGGAATCCCGTGCGATCGGTCCGTTCGATATCCAGGCCCAGACTCAGAGGTGCGCTCCCATCGAACTGCAGACTGCGATTGAAGACAAGCACCCGACCACGTTCCGGCATGGTGACGTCGATCGCTACCGCTGTGGGCTCCGCCGCCAGCTGCTGTTCCACCAGTTTGGCCGCAATCCCGCGCAGCGCCGCATTCTCCTCCGCCGTATTGCCCATCAACAGTTGATCCACCTGGTTTGGGTCGAAATTGAGCCGACCCTGCATGAACGGATTGACCGTGGCAGCCTGCTCAAGCTGCTCGTTTCGTGCGGCATCCGTCCGATTGTCCAGATAGAGCTTCTGGCGTCGGGTATTTAGACCAAGCACCGCCTGCTGGGTCTTGAGAGCGCGCAGCTGGACACGGGCATCTTCATTCGAAGCCTCATCGAGTCCCTGCGCACTTGAAGCCCGCTGGAGGATTTCGCCGGCCTCCTGTTGACGGCCGCTCTGGAGCAGGCTGCTTGCCTGTTTCAGAAGCGCCACCCCTTCCTCCATCTCGGCAGACCGGGCTGAACTGGTGATGGCCTGGTACTTCTCCAGTCCATAACCACCCGTTTCATTGCCGCCCAGCAGGCGCAGCCCGCCTTCAAAATCATCCAGTTCGTAGCCGGGAGGAAGAACCACCCGCCAGGTCACGTTCTCAAGGGGAGAGCTCAGGCTCGGACCCGCCAACTCAATCCGCCCGGACTGAGGCTCGTTCAACGCATAGACAAAGTGGACAGTCGCACTCGAGTCGGATCCGGTCTTCGGGAAGACATGGAAGAGATGGGTGCCGTCGTTGAGAACCGGATCGGTCGAGGCACCGTTGACCGATACCGAAAAGAGTTGAGCGCCTTCCGGCAGCCTGAGCTCGAGAGTTCCTTTCTCCAGCACATCCAGTTGCAGATCCACCGCGGTCAAAAACGATCCGCCGACCGAAAACACCGTGGTCAATTGGGCCGCCGTCACCCGAAGTCTGAGCGCGTCCGCCACCTCGTGACGACTGGCTTGCAGGGTCACCCCTCCATCAGCCTCGGTCACCCGAAAAGCCAGGGCGGGAATGCTTCGATTCGTGCGGTCCTGAAGACCCGCCGGGATGGCCGCCCAATCTATCCGCTGCCACCCCTTGGGCAATCGACTCACCCCCAGTTCGAGCCGCCCACCCGCCCGCACCGCGACATAAAGTCCGCTCGTCCGCGAATCCGGAAATGCCGGAGTCATCACCTCGATACCTCCACCTCCGGTCGAACCGACCCCCTGGTACTCGACCTGCACATCGGTCTCACCGAAGATGCTCCGCTGAAACCGGATTTCCCAAAGGTCGGGAACCTCCGCGACCGCCACAAAATCCGCCACTGCTGATCCAGACATCCGCAGGGTACGCCGCTCGTCCGCACTCAAACCCGGCAGAATCAGGCGAACCTGCCTGACTGCGGCGTTCTCCACCTTGAACAGCAGACCGATCCGGGTCAGCGTCTGCCCTTCACGAACCGTGACATCCTGCAGGGCCTGCACCGTGACCCATGGGTCGAGGATCTCGATACCGATGCCGAGAAACCAATTCTTCTGAAGAAGCCGAAAGCCCAACGTTCCCGGCTGGAATCCGCCGATCGACCTGGGATCGAGAGGAGTGGCATCGCTGCGATCCACCGCACGAAGCCGGATACCCTTGCCGGGAACAATGAGGATTTCACCCGTCTGTCGGGTGGCTTCGCGAACAACCAGCCGGGGAACAGACCACGAAGCCTGGGCTGACGGAGCGGGACCGGAGAGCGAGAACGCAAAGGAATGCTCGCCGAGCGTCCTTCCGCGCAAATGCAGGGTCACTATCCGATGTCCAGCCTCTTCACTCTCCGTCCATTGGTGGAGAGCGGAACCGCTCAGGCTTTCCACTTCGAGCCCCTCCGGCAGTTCGAAACTCAGCCGGAAAAGGCCGACCCGTGCGATGTTCAGGTCGAGGGTCCCTGCCAGGACCATCCGATCATCGTCGATGGACAGGACCTGACGCCCGCCGATCCGCACTTCCGGCTCCACCGCCGCCGCGGTGAACTCGACCCGTCCGTCTTCATTCCCATAGCGCCAGACTCTCTGAATGGCGGCTGGCGGTCCTCCCTCAGGGTTCACGGGAACCGCCACCAGCTTGAAATCGTCGATGCTGATCGATGACAGACCCGTCGTCCGGACGTCTTCCGCCCGGGCGTCGTCACCGAAAGCAAGTGCGACCATGCCGACCTCACCTGCGGTGTCCTCAACCCGCAGCGGAACCAGGGACAGGTCAGCCGGAAGGGCCGGAGTCGCCATCTGGGCCTCGATGGAGAAGGCGAACGGATCCGCCTGCCGCGGTTCAATCGAGACCCGGAGAAGACGGCCGACCGGGTCGAAACTCCAGGCTCCGATGGGTCCATCCATGACATCACCCACGGTGAATCCCTCCGGGATTTTCACCCGGATTTCCGCTACACGCCCCTGGGATGGACGGATCAGGATGCGCGAACGCAGATCGACGGACCCGGGTCCCGGCAGGAACAGGTGGGCCGACTCGGCGAAGATGACTGCAGGGACATTGTCCTCATCCCGCTGTTTCGACCGGAGGCGGATCTCGGCATCCGCGCCTGGAGACAGAATCAGGACAGCCACGCTGTGATCCGGCGCGGCGGCCGCCTCCGTCGTCGCCACGACCGCCGAGGGCGAACTCATCTCCCATCCTCCCTCGTCGAGATCGACCCGGATTCTCTGCACGGCAGCCAGACCGGTCGGCACGACGAAACGGCCGGCTTTCACATCAACCGCCATCTCATAGCTCAGACGGGCGGTCCATTGGCCCGCTTTTTCCAAGGCGACACGGTAGCTGATCATGCCTTCATCCTCGGTCTTCAAAACCCGAAGTCCGTCTCCGGAAAACGAACTCAGGACCGCCGGCGACCGCAGGAGGACAAAGCTGTCGCCAACCACTCCCCTCGCCGTAATCGTGGCCTCGGCCCGCAAGCGTCCATCGACAATCCACCAATCCTGGTCGATCCGTTCGAGCGTGGCTCCCGCCCTCAATTCTGCAGGCGGGATCGCCGGCCTTTCCCGTGCGTCGAGATCCACCGGACCGAAGGCCGACCAGCCCATCCATCCCAAAACCAGGCTGGTGACAACAGTTGAGGGCATTGAACCCGGTCCTGAAGATGTACCCCTGCCTCGGTTTCGCAGCCATCCGACCAATCGCCCCAGCGCGATCAGCGCCAGGATGAGTGCGATCAGTCCGAAGAAAAGAACCGCACCCGATCCCTGCAGAAGCAGCCCGGTCGAACCGAGCACCCCGCCAAGGGCAATCACCAGTCGTGACCGACCCGCCCGCCTGAAGGCGTAGAGGATCACGACGGCGCCGGCAGCGATCAGGGCGATTCCGGGCCGGGAATAGACCATCTGCCCGGCTTCGACATTGGCCACGTGAATGGTCATCGGCTGACCCGGCGGAAGCACTGACGAGGTGTAGCTCAATACCGACGCCGCTCTGCCGCCAGTCAGTCCGGCTTCAGCCATGAGAATCAGTGCGGCAAAGCAGGCCAGACCGAGAACCAGGGTCCCGACCGGAACCCGCCAGCCGGATCGGGCCCGAAGAAGCAGACCACCGGACAAGGCGAGAGCAAACAGCAGCCCCACCCTGGTGGCCGCCCGGCCGGACATCCACCTGATCCCCCCTATCATCGGATTGGCACCGTTAAGGTCGGCATTTCCACCCAATGGAAGCAGGATGCGGTCCGGATCACCGCGAAGCGTCCATTCAACGATGACGGTGGATGCGAACAACTGCGGGGCGGTCAGCCGGACATCCGATCCGTCACCGCCTTGCTGTTCCTGACCGAACCGCATGGACACCTCAACCGAATCGTTCGGATTCAACCGTGCCGGCAGGGGAACGAGAATCTGCGCAGCGTCCGAACGCGCATTGACAATGGCTCCGTCCACCCGGGTTTCCCAAAGTTGCATGTCCTCCGGCATGAGGAGACGCAATGCCTTGCGTCCGCGTGTCTTTACAAAAAAACGCCCCTCGGTGACCACCTGACCGTCACGTGATATGACGCTCACAAAATCCGCGAAATCCACCACCTGTTCCACCGTCTCGGCCTGCGGATACCACTCCAGGTCAAGTTCCAGCTCAAACGGCCGGGCCGTGTACTGAAAGACGGCCAGGGACGGCGCATTGGTCAGCAAGCGGTATTCGGCCGGAAGCTCGAGAGGTTCTAGTTTGAGCAGTCCGCCTTCCATCCGTCGGACCTCGTCCTTCACCTGATGCGGACTGACCACCTGCACATAGCCCCTTTCCCCCTGAACACCGACCGGGCGGACCACACCGGGACTGAGACGGCCACCGAGCGCGCTCATCGATTCCTCGAACGTGAGAAGGAGCGTGGCCGCACCGAGAACCGGCTGATGGAGAGTCACGATGATCTCGTCGCCGTTCCGCCGCCAATCGCGGCGGACGTTCTGTCCGACAACATCGAGATTCCCCACTGTCCGGGGGACCGCGATCCGCCATTCCGACGCCGGTGCGCCGACCACGAAGTAGTTGATGAGGATACTGGCGTAGGCGACTCCATCCTTGATTGTATAGAGGTGAAAAACGTCCGCCTCGACGCTTTGTGCCATGGCTTCGATTCCGACCACTGCCGACCAGGCAGCGTCCCGGATCCGCCAAGCCTGCTGAAGTGCGGCGGATTGTCTCGGAAACTGGCTCAACGGGATTTCGACAAGATGGTCGGTCGACCCTGGATTCAAGCGGTATCCAGGCGTCGCCAACACGCCAATATGCCCGCGGACGGATTTGGCGTCGAAGAAACGGAGCGGCAAAAGAGTCCAGGCTTCCGCTGCGGCCGGAAGATTGCGCTCAAGACGCAATCGGACAAGCTGGCGGCCCTCCACCGCCGTGTGAAAGAGAACCTTCAACCGGCGGTAGCCGTCACTGACCACTGTCTCCAGTCCATAGTCTTCCACCGGTCCACCCATGACCGAAACAACGGCGTAGTCGGCCGGTATGCCCACCGACCATTCCCGCAGGGGCGCTTCCCGGATATCGAGCTCGAGATCCGCCAGGATGATCCGGTCGGTTTCCCCGATCTCATAGGTCACCACCTGGGACACACCGACTTCGGGCTGGATCTGTTCAGCGGCCATTCTGTATTCATAATCAGCCGACGGGAATCGATAGGCAAAGACCTGGCGCAAGCCTTTCTCCGGCTCACCACCGGCAAACTGTCCGGGGGCCAGCTGAAGCAACCCTCGCGATTCACTAACTTCAATCCGCACGGACCCGCTGTTGGCCAGGCGGATCATCCCGGAATGCCGGATGGTTCCTGCGGGCACCAGCCGCAGGCCTTCGACCTGGACCGGGAAGGCACCCAACGCCTCCTGGCTGCCGATGACCAGTTCACTTCTGCCCGCGATCGGTCGACTGAACTGGATTTCCAGGCGACGGCCATAGTCCGCTTCGACCACCTTCCATCCGAGTATGTCCTTACCCCCGACCGAAAGAATCTCCCCTCCGCCCCGCAACTCCAGCGACACCCGGGCCAACTCGCCCTGGAGAATGCGGATTTCAAAGCTCGATGATTGACGCAAAAGCCCCGGTCCGATTCGAACATCGGTCAGTTCGGTGCTGGAGAAAAAGAGCGCCTCTTTCTCCGCCCGGCGGCTCTCCTTCCAGGCGAGAGTGGCTTGCCCACCGGCCGGCAGATAACCCCGCCATTCTCTGTCCGCCGCCGCCGGCACGACTGAGCGATTCGGATCGAACTCGATTTCGCCCTTCAATCCGCGCAACTCCAACGGAACCACCGCCGCCGCCGGCATCCAGAGTCCGATCTTCCGCCAGTCTCCTTCTTCCTTCACGCCGACCGCAAACGCGAGATCAATGGGGAATTCACCCTCACGGTCCACGACCAGTTCATAGAAAAGTCCTGCGTCGCCTTGCCGCAGTTCGACCCGCCAGTCCCGACCGGCCGGAATCTCGGTCAGGCCGACTCCGCCTCCCAGAATGGGCAGGCGGGCCCCTCCAACCTTGCGGACCACAAACTGGCCCCGGAGCCGGAAACCGACACTGTGCCCGTCCGCAGCCACCGTGCCGGTCAATCCCGCACCCTGGAGCTCAGCCTCCGCGGGAATGCCGCCCCGAAGAGCCAGTTGCAGATGCAAAGCCGCCTCGCCCGAACCTGCCAATTGGATACTCCGGTCCCTGAGTTCTGTGCGGGTGACAGGCAGAAGACCGCTCAGCGAGGATACCCGGATATCGAGTCCATCGTCGGGGTTGACCCGGATGGTCGAAGCAAAGCCGATCGCCTCGCCCGGGGTGATCAGCAGAATCGCGGCCAATCCCGGGACCGCCGGTTCCCGTATTAGTGTATGGACGACAAGATTCAGAGGAGGCTGTGCTTCCCCTTCCGGCACCGGCACCGGGTGAAGATCCAGAAAACGGCGGCCATCGGTGAGTTCCCGGACAGCCCAGCTGAGAAGCCCGCCGCCCGAGACCGAGAACACCTCGCCGTCGCCGGAAAGGCCGAGGGACATGACTTCCGGCCTTCCCTGCACAACCTTGAGACGCACATCAATCTCACCGGCAATGGCATCGAGACCGATGGAGATCCGATGATCACACACTGCGGAAAAGAAAACCGGCACTTCCGGCCTGGCGTCCTCGACCTTGATGACCAGGCGGTTGCCGCCGCTCTCAGGAACCGCTGTCAGACGCCCTCCCTGCAGGGGAGCCCCGTTGAGTGATCCGGCCAGAAAAGCTGCCAGCGCCAGATGCGCCATCACCCCGAAGGTCGGCCTGAGTCGGGTCTTGGTTTGGTTTTTCATATCATTTCCTGTCTTAAGGTTTCTGTTTCATCTTCCAGGGGTGGGCCTTGATCCCCGTCGGAGCGGGCGGAGACCGCAGCCCGGGATCCGGACCGGAACTTTGCAGGAATCCACACCTTTCTCATGATACGTTCCGGTGGTTGTCCGCCGCTGCTATTGCATCCGATCGAGTTCTTCAATCATCCGGACTAGATCGCCGACCCGGCTCTCCGGCCCGAAATGCCGGCTGAGTTCGCGTGAGATGCGGAGGAACTCGTCCATATCAATCAGCTCGCCGACAGATCGTCCCGTCAATCCCTCCGCGAGAATCGCGGCCATCCCGGCCAATTGAATCCGGGCCGGTGCCAGATCAAAGGCTGGTGCCTGTGGATCAAACGGAATCGTCCAGGAACGCTCGACCATCCGCCCGCTCTCGTTGTCCCGGAACCGGACGAAGACCTCGCCGAGTTCCCCTTCACCCTCCGGAAGCGCTTCCACCTGGTAAACGGCAACGGCGCCCTCCTCGGCGGCCAGTTCGGCCGCGTCGACAGCGTCATTCCTGAAATCTTCCGCGTTGAGCCGGTGCTTCTCAAAGCCGATCAATCGGTAACCGCCAACCCGCGATGGATTGAAGCGGACCTGCACTTTCACGTTGGAAGCGGCCGGACGAAATGCCCCGGCCAGTTGCCGCGCGAATCCCTCACCCGCATCCTCCGGCCGATCGATCACGTAGTAGCGGCCGTCGCCCTTGCGGGTCAGCGCCTCGAGAACGGCGTCATTCAACCCATCCGTCCCAACCCCGCAGGCGTCGAAGGCGATTCCATGCTGCCGGGCGTCCTCAATCATCCCGGACAACATTTCGGGATCGGCGTTGCCGAGGTTGGCGGCCCCGTCGGTGATCAGGACGATGCGGTTCTGGGCCGAGGGGTCCCGATGGCGCTCGGCCAGCTCGCGGGCCAGGCGAAGGGCTTCCTCGAGGTTGGTTCCACCCTCCGACGGCGTCAGGGACGCCGTTTCCACCAACCGGGTTGCTTCATCACCCGGGACGGCCTCCTCAAGCAGGTGCGGTTGGCGGGCAAAACCGATCAGTGAGACGAGATCGTCCGGACCCAGAAGGGTTGCAAGAACCTGCAACGACGCCTCGACCGATGCCCTCCGGTCTTCCCGTTGCATGGATCCTGAAGTATCCAGAAGGACGGTCAGGTGGAGAGGCTGTCCGGCGCCACGACCGGTCGAGGCCAACTTGAGGGCAATCCGCACGAGGTTGCGCTGTTGCAAATAGGGATGGGCCGCCTGCTCGACCCGGCCCGTCACCTTTTCGCCCGCCATCGGCGCAGGGTCGCCGTAATCAAAGGCATTGTAGAATTCCTCCGGGCGGATGGTCGCTGGATCGGGATACTCTCCCCGGTCAATTGCCGCGAGAGCCAATCGGAAGGAGACATCACTTACATGCAGGGAAAAAGTGGATACCGGGTCCTCAACCGCCTGGACCTCGGGGAATTCCTCGGAAACGGATTTCAACTGTTCGATGGTTGCCCTAAATCCTTCCTGCTTCTCCTTGCTCAGAAGGCTCCCGTCCTTCTTGCCAGACCCAACCGGAGCGTCCAGGGGAACAGCCTCCTCCAAACGGTCCTTCATCCGGCTCCCCGCGATTGTATCGGTCGCGACATAGCCGGCCTCAAAGTCCCGCTCGACCTCAAACGGAGACAGCGTCAATGACTCATCGCTCGCAGATTGCGACTGCCGGTCACGCCGACTCTCTCGAGGCTGAGCCGCGGCTTCGTTGGATATCGAAGGACTTGGTTCGCTGAAATGGAAACTCGATGGTGCCGCCAGAACAACCTGCCCCTGCGGCGCACCATCGGATCCAGCCTGCCTATACTTTCCGCCCTGGATACGACCCGCGACTTGATCTTTATCAAGGTCGCTCAATCGAATCGATACCGGGCTGACCATTTTCGCATCGTCCACACCCCGCCCCTCAGCCTGGAAATCGCCAAAAAGCGACTTCGATTCGGGCACCGGCGGCGGTTCGGGCGATACGCCCGTCATTCCGATGTCGTCGTGGAAAACCGTATCAGGCTGATGCACGCTCATCCGGAGGAATCCAAAAATCAGGATAAAGGACGCCGCCACCGAAATCGCACCTGCCGGCACCCACTTGCGCCATCCTCCCAGAAGAGACCGGCGATAGACCAGTGGTCCCGCGGTTTCATTTTCCTCGGGCGGCGAATCGATCTGCTCGAGAAGAGCCTTCCGCCTCCCGGGAGTAAGCCGGAGAGACTCATCGGCATCTCCAACCGCCAAACCGGCCAGGCCATGGGCCTCCTCGATCCTTTTCTTGAACTGCTCGAGTTCCGGATCATTGCGGATTTCCAGCTTGAGTGCCTCGATCTCGGTATCGGTGGCTTCTCCGAGCACCCAGGCGACCACGCGCATCTCGAGTTCCGCTCTGGGTGATGATCCGAAATCAATGGGTCTGTCGTTGTCGCTCATGATTAACCTCGACTCCCTTCTATGCCGGCCTGTCTCAATCCATCGGCCAATCCGCTCAGCAAGTGGTGCAATCGGTAACCGACATTGCCGATGCTCATTCCGGTCCGCTCGCTGATCTCACGATACTTCAGGCCCTCTTCGTATTTCAGGCGGATGAGCTCACGGTCCTCGTCGTCCAGCTCAGCCATGAGCAGGCGCATCATGCCAACCGCTTCTCTCTGGCCGAGTTTCTCGTCGGGAAGGGCCGGCTCGTCCGTCCCCGCCTCGGTCTCTTCGTTGAGTTCGGTCTCCTCGCGTCGATCCCGCAGGTGATTGAGGGAAAGATTCCGCAGACAGCGGTAGAGCCAAGCCCGGGGATTTTCGACCTGCCGCCAGACCTGATGAAGGCGGACAAATGCTTCCTGAACCAGTTCCTCAGCCACCGCCCGACGACCGACAAGGCCGATCGCCAGACTCAAAA
The DNA here is from genome assembly GCA_041395105.1 of Opitutaceae bacterium. Lineage (NCBI taxonomy): Bacteria > Pseudomonadati > Verrucomicrobiota > Opitutia > Opitutales > Opitutaceae > Opitutaceae bacterium. The sequence goes on from JAWLBB010000003.1 coordinate 366,782, forward strand.
CGCGCCCCTCCTCCGCTACAAAGAGGTCCTTCAGCGTCGTCTGGGGTGAATTCGAGGCCATAGGAAACAAAACCAGCTGGCTTCGACTATCGACTGAAACGGTCTCTGGGGACCTGGAAACCAGGGAGATCATGGCGTTTTAGATGGAAATTCATTCTCATTCCATCCCTGAAGACACGGAAACCGGAGTTTTCTTGGAAAATTCTCCAAACGAATCGCAGAACATCCTCCCGACCATCCGGAGCCCCCACCTCAGCCCAATTCCAATAGGTAGGGACGGACCGCCGGGCCGTCCGCGAAATGCAGGCCCCGTCGTAGCGGGTTTCCCACCAACCGAGAGTCTCAACCGGACAACATCCACCCACTCCTCACCGGAATCCTCCCACCGGAACTTCCGGGATTCACTCCCGGACGTCGGACCGGCAATCTCGTGTCATGCACTCATCTCCGCCCTGTGGATTCATCGGCTCCATGATTTCAATGCTTTTCTGCCTGGGAGCAGTCGCCGCTGAAGATCCCGCGATTACCAATTCCCCGGCCAGTCGTTCAATCGAAGCCCTCTGGTACGAGTCGGGCCCTTTCGTCGGCTACCTCTTTGCCCATATGACGACCGGTGACTATGGCCGGCTCTACTACGCCATCAGTGAAGATGGTTTGCATTTCCGACGGCTCAATGGCGGCAGGCGGGTCAACGACGACTATCAGGGCCATCCCTATATCACACACGGTCACGATGGGCGCTACTACCTGATCGGCGGGGGCTCTCCCATCACCTTCTGGGTTTCCAATGACCTGGTGACCTGGGAGAAATTCAGCGAGGCTTCGCCCGACGTCTTCAAGACCCCGGATTTCAAACCCGGACGCGACAGTCGCGGTGCCGCCAAGGTCTTCTGGGATCAACCCAACGAAACCTACATCGTGACCTGGCAGACCTCGCTCTATTCCAAGCGGACGGATTATCCCGGCATCGACGAACGTTATTGGGGCGGTCACCGTGCCCTCTATTCCCTGTCGAAGGATCTCAAGACCCTCAGTGATCCCCGCCTGCTCTTCCCCGACCAGGACCTGCCCGCCATCGATATCTTCGTCATGCGACTCGGTGGGAAATACTATTGTGTCTACAAGGACGAACGCTATCCACGTTACGACTGGCCCAACGGCAAGGCGATAAGGATCGCCTCAGCCGATCACCTGACCGGTCCCTACTCCAAACCCGGCCCACGCATCTCGGGCAATTTCCGTGAGGCCCCCAGCGTCGTTCCCAGACCGGATGGAACGGGCTACTACATGTACTTTGAACGTTACCCCGGAAACCAATACGAGATCGCCACCGCCGCCTCGATGGAGGGACCCTGGATCGACGTCTACAAGATGGAAACGACGATCCCCGATGACACTCGCCACGGCGTGGTCTTCCCCATCACCCGCGATCAGTGGGACGCCATCATCGCCGCCTACGGCAACAAGTGATTCAACCCACGCAATCTGGATGGCAATTTCGCTGATCTCTTCGACTTGCTACCGATCGGGCATCAGCGTTTTCTTCGTCGACTCAATTGCCGATGCCATCCGCCAGCGACGCCATTCCCGAAATCCTCATTCGCGAAGCCGATCCCGAGGACGCCGCCGCCATCCTTGCCTATATCGATGAGGTCGCGGGGGAGACTGACTTTCTCGGATTCGGCCGCGGCGAATTCGATCTGGATCTCGAGAAGGAAACCAAATACCTGGAGGAGCAAAGGGATTCCAACAACAGCGTTTATCTGCTGGCCATGATGGACGGGGAGATCGCCGGCACCCTGTCCTATACCGGCGGCCGTCGTGCGCGCACCCGGCACACCGGGGAGCTTGGGATCACGGTGCGACGTCGCTATTGGGGTCAGGGCATCGGTTCGCTTCTGATGGAAAGTCTCATCGCGTGGGCCCGATCTTCAGGCGTGGTCACCAAGCTCGATCTCCTGGTGCGAACGGACAACGAACGCGCCATTCAACTTTACGAGCGCATGGGATTCGAACGGGAGGGCCGTATCCGCCACGCCGTCCACATCGACGGTGTCTACCACGATGCGCTCTGTATGGGATTGATTCTCGATCAATAGCTATTGCTAGACCGCGAATACGCGGATCCCCGGGGATATCATTCCTTCCACGGGAACCGCTTCCTCTTGGCACCACAGGGGTGCTCTTCGGCTCGCCCGTCCACGTAAACCGCCACCCACTCGGCCAAACGTTGTCCCAACCGCAGACACGACTCGCGCTCCTTTTCCTCGCGCGGTTCTCCGGCCTGAATGGCACCGTAATGCAGGGTGAACTGATGCCCGGCATAGTCCGTCACTCCGAACACCAAGAATCCGAAATTCATCATCACGGTCATCAGAACCTGGCAGGTCAGCTCCGCTCCGCCGCCCCACCCACCCTGCGAACTGAAGGCACAGCCGATTTTCCCGTCGACGTCGGCCCAGACGGGACGAACCTCTTCGTCCCAGAACTTCTTCATCTCCCACGGGATGCTTCCCATATGGGTTGGGGCACCGAGAGCGAGTCCATCGCACCAGAGAATGTCTTCGCGGCTGGCCGCATCGATCGCTTTGACCCGGATATCCATCCCTGGAATCCGTTTGGCGCCTTCACCCACCAGATCCGCCATCTTTGCCGTGTTTCCGGTCGCGCTGTAGTGGAGAACGAGAATCTTTCCCATAGCTCGACATTTGAGCGACCTGATCGGGTTTTGCCGATCGAAATCAGCTCATGACCACAATCACCCACATCCGTCTTTTCCGCATCGCACCGCCGGTCTTCCAGAGGTTGTTATGCTCTTTGGATTCATGGTCATTTTCATAAGTCATTGCTGGTCTCGAGTAGCCACTTCGCTGTGCCGAAGTGTTTCCTGGCCTCAAGAACGCCAACACAGCGGCGTTGTTGCATTTCTTCGCATCTGACGCCTTGGCGGGCTCTTCGCACTGGGTGATCAAGGCTGAAATTGCATGACAGCCTCTAGAGAAACGGCGTGAAGAGACGGGCAATCCCATCCCGGAATTTCACGGGAAGCGGCCGGCTGTCTACAGACTCAAGCGAAACCGGACGAGCCGATTCAATCCGCTCGTCGACCATGCCGCTCAATTGCCGCGCCAGTTCGGTGTCGTAACACTCGATGTTGTATTCGAAATTCAGGCGAAGGCTTCGCGGATCCCAATTGGCCGATCCGATGAGCGACCACTGGTCATCGACGACCATGATCTTGGAATGATCGAAGACCCCGGAAGCCAGCCAGACCCGGCACCCATGCATCAAGACCTGCCAGAGAATCGCCATGGTGGCCCAATGCACGATCTTGAGATTGTTATTCTCGGGCAGGACGATGTCCACCGTGACGCCGCGCATCGCGGCCAGATTCAGAGTGGCGATCAGATCCTGGTCGGGAAGGAAATACGGGGTGACCACGCGAACGCTCTTGCGGGCGGCGGAAATGCCCGCCAGGAGGGCCCATTTCAGCCGGCCGACATCCGCGTCCGGGCCGTCGACGATGCTTCGTGCGACAACCGGACCCTCTTCCGCCACCGGGACGAACCATGGATGCCCGGCCAATTGTTCACCGGAGGCAAACTGCCAGTCGTCGGCAAACACCGCCTGCATGTTCGATACAATCGGTCCCGTCACCCTGAAATGCGTATCCCGAATCTTGAGGCCTCTGCCGGGTATCGAGCAATTGCCGTCCCGGATGTTCATTCCGCCGGTGAAACCGACCAAACCATCGACAATCAGGATTTTCCGGTGGTTTCGCAGATTGATCGTTATGTTCCTGAATGGTACCAGCGTCGGCAGGAATCGGGCCACCGGAACCCCTGCCTTCTTCAATGCATGCACAATTGTCGGGAAAGAATAACGGGCCCCGGCCGCATCAACCAGCACCCGCACCTGGACGCCACGGTTGACCGCCTGGCTGAGGGCCTCCAGGAACCGATGCCCCACCGGGTCCCGATCAAATATGTAGGTTGCGAGAGTGACCGATTGCCGGGCCGAAGCGATCGCATCAAGCATGATCGGAAAGGCTTCATCACCCGTTTGCAGAGGCTCGAAACGGTTGCCGGAAACCAGGGGCAGTCCTGTAACCGTCCCCATCAACTTGGACAGATTGGCGAACTGGTGCGAATGGGCGACCTCCTCGGCCCGTGTCCGCGATTTCGGATGCCGGCCGGTCGCGCGACCCGATCCCCTCAGCGATGATGCCCGTCGACGAATCCGGTTGATCCCGAAAAGAAAGTAGAAGATCGGTCCGGCGAGAGGCGCAAGAAGGATAAACGCCACCCAGAGCACTGCCGCCCGTGAATCACGTTTGTAGAGAACGGCGTGGATGAAGGCGGCGATCGCACCCAGAACCGTGACAATCGCCACGACCCACTTCCAGACCAGCGGGATCGCCGAGAAGATCTCCATCAGGATTGACGATGAGTCATTGGCGAACGGGCGACAATCCCGATTTCCCGATCGTCACCCATTCACAAAAAAAGGCCCTCCGCTGCGAGCAGAGAGCCTTTCAAAGGAAATAAATCCCGGACCGGTCAGCCGCCCCGCTTGCGGCGGAACTTCGTCTGGAACTTCTCCACGCGGCCGGCGGTATCCACGAAACGCTTCTCGCCGGTATAGGCGGGATGGGAATCCGAAGTCACATCACGGACGACCACAAAGTATTCAACACCATCAATCTTTTCCTTACGGTTCGACCGCATGGTCGAGCGTGTGAGAAACTTCTTGTTCGACGAAACGTCGATGAAGCAGACCGGATGGAAGGCGGGATGGATTTTATCTTTCACGACGGGAAAAACAGGTAAGATCAGCCCTGCCGCGCCTTGAAGCGCGGATTGGACTTGCAGATGACGTAGACACGACCCTTGCGCCGGACAACCTGACAATCAGGGTGACGGCCTTTGGCACTCTTGAGGGAGGAAACGACTTTCATAAACAGGCGAAAACAAACAACCCGACGGCCGCTGTCAATAACTTAGAATAAAAACGCCTGTTTCCGTGCCCATGATCATCCTCCACCGCCTCAATTGACTGAAGGATCATCCGGAGCGTCCGCCAGGAAACGCAGCTCAGGGCTGATCATCCCAAGCAGGGTCCGCCAGAGATCCACTCCGTCCAGGCGATCGACAAGGTCAGGAGCCACCGGACTGACAATCCAGGCATTCTGGGCCAATTCACCCTCCAATTGCCCCTCTCCCCACCCGGCATGCCCGGCAAAAGCCCTGACCTGGAGCCCTTCCGGATCGGCAAGTAGTTCAGTGGCTTTTTCGAGATCGATCCCGAAATACAGCCGGAACATCCCCATCACGCTCTCAGACTTCCAGGCCGAAATGATGATCTGCTTGTCGTTGACCGGTCCGCCTTCGAAAACCGGGACATCCGCAAGCAGGCCGTCGGCAAAATCCTCAGTGAAATCACCCAGTTTCCTCCCGATCGGCCTATTGATGACCACGCCAAGGGCGCCCTCTTCGCTGTGAGCGGAAAGCAGAACCACAGTCCGGCGGAAATTGGGATCCTGCATCGCCGGGTGGGCCAGCAGCAGAGAACCGGCCAGGCTCGATCTGGGTTCACTCCTTCGGCTCATCGCTAGAGTCTGATGATGGCCACTCCCGCCTCAACCAGGATATCCCGGACCAGCTCGTCGTTCCGGTAGTCCGTATGGTACTTGATCGTTCGAATCCCGGCTGCCGCGAGGATCTTGGCGCAATTGATGCAGGGGTAGTGGGTGATGTAGGCGACGCAACCCTCGAGACTGATGCCCCGCCGGGCGGCGTCGGCGATCGCATTCTGTTCGGCGTGCACCGTTGCCTGTTCATGACCGTCGCGGACCCGGGAATTATGGGGCGTGCTCGGGAGAAATCCGTTGTAGCCCGCCGCGACGATCCGGTTCTTCTGGTCGCCGGAAGTCACAATGACACAGCCGACCTGAAGTCGTTCGCAGATTGAACGGGTGGAGATGAGAAAGGCATTCGCCATGAAATACTCATCCCACGACGGACGGTAGGCGAATCCCGCCGTTGCCTCAATGATCTGCTCCAGCGGTGTCGGTTTCTTTTCCATGAATCAGCACATTGCCCACAACCGGAACAATGAGCCCGATCCCCCGCGATGTCGAGGCAGAGTCGAGCGGATCCCGCCCGCTCCCCCGTCACTTGTTCATGGCGAGCAACTGACGCTGGCTGTCAAAGACCAGGTTTGAAACCCGCTCGCCATAGCGCCGGGACATCGAAGGGGGCTTGCCTTTCGTGGTTCGCGAAAGCCCGGAATTCCAGGCGACCGCCAGCCAATAAGGGCTCGGCGGAAAGCCCCGCCTTGAGAGATTGCTGTAGAGCCAATCGTAATGCTTCTGCGCGATGATTCGGGAAAACTCCGGATCGTGGGCTTCGTAGTGGCTGTGCTTGGTGTGCTGCTGCCAGGTCGTCCGGGTGAACTGGTAGAGCCCGCGTTCGCCTTTGCTGCCGACCGCGCGTGGGTTGCCCCCGGTCTCAACAATGGCCACCGCGTCCAGAAAGACGTCGCGCTGGCGGTCGTAATTCATCGCTCCGGCATCGCTGACCAGGCCAAAGCCGAGAACCAGCGCACTGAAGGCAAGAAGACGCCCGGTCATCCGGGTCGTTTGTTTTTGGAGACGGCAAAGCCTCGATCGGGTGCAAGTCGTCGCATGCATAGTCGGAAAAACCTGGTTGGTGAAAAAGAAAAAGAGGACCGTTGATTACTCTCTAAATGCCGGAAAGCTTGGGCGGGCTTTCCCTGAAATCCTGCGGGCAGGACTCTCGGTTCGTTCTTTCTCCTGGTTCATGCGTGGGGTCCGTGATCGCCGAGATCCCCCCGTTTGTCAAGTTTGAGGGGTTTTTACGCGAGGGTCGGGTTTTTCCCTAGGGGCTTTCCGCATTTGCCAGTTCACCCATCCCGACATACCCTTTGGACCGTGCTCCGAATTGTAAAACCCGAGATCCTTGACCGCCTTTCTGCCGACGATCCCGCCGTGTCCCGTGCCCGCCGTGACCTGCAGATGATCAATGGTTTAATGGGCAATCACCGCTGGATTCTGCGTCAGCTCCAACCCCTTGTCCGATCCGGGGACCGTCTCGTCGAATGGGGCGGTGGGGACGGCTCCCTCGCCCGGATGATCGATGCCCGAAGGACTTCTCTTCCCGCGTTTTCATTGACAGTAATCGACCAGGCACCACCGCCTCCGGACCTGCCGGAGACGATTTCCTGGTCATCCCGCAACCTTCTCGACCGTCGTTCCCCCACACTCCGGGCGGCGATCGTGATAGCCAACCTGATCCTCCACCACTTTGAGCCGGACTCCCTCCGGCAACTGGGAGCGATGCTTCATCCCGAGTGTCGGACAATCATTGCCTGCGAACCCGTCCGCCGCCGCTGCCATCAATGGCAATTGCGGTTACTTCGCCTTCTCGGCATCCACCCGATCACCCGGCATGACGCCCACGTCAGCGTCGGCGCTGGATTTCGAGGGAACGAACTGGCGGAAGGTCTCGGGCTGCACCCATCGGATTGGACGGTCAGGATCCGGGAAACCGCACTCGGCGCCCATCGGCTTCTGGCCATCCGGAAATGAGACCAATCGAAATCGTCGGTGGCGGACTCGCCGGTCTTTCCCTCGGATGCGCCTTACAGGAATCCGGGGTCGAGACCACCATCATTGAAGCGGGGACCTACCCGCGACACCGGGTCTGCGGCGAGTTCATTTCCGGTCTGTCCCCCATCGATCGTGAACGATTGACCCTCGGTCCCGCTCTCGCCGATGCCCGCAAGCTCTCCTCGGTCAGCTGGCATCGAAAGGAACGCGAGGTCTGTCGGCACCAATTGCCTTCTCCCGCTCTCGGCATCTCCCGATTCACCCTGGACGCCCGGCTGGTCGAGCGGTTTACCGCTGCCGGAGGCAGACTGCGGACGCGCACCCGTGCCCGCACCACCCCGGGCAAACCCGGATCGGTCTGGACTGCCGGTCATCGAACCTCCCCCTCACCGTTCATCGGCCTGAAAGCCCATTTCAAGGGCTTGTCACTGGCCACCGACCTCGAGATGTATCTGGGCGACCAAGCCTATGTCGGGCTTTCACCGGTCGAAAATGGCGCCGCCAATCTCTGCGGTCTCTTCCGCCGAAGGTCAATCCGGGGAGAAATACCCGAAATGATCAACCAATACCTGGAGGCGTGCGGTCTCCGGGGTCTGAAGTCCCTTGTCGCACGAGCCTCGGTTGTGGCCGGTTCTCCCTGTGCGGTGGCCGGACTCGATTACGACTCGTCTCCCGATAACGGTCCGGGCCTATCCCTTGGCGACGCCCGTCAGCTCATCCCCCCGTTCACCGGCGCGGGTATGGCGACCGCCTTTGCCGCAGCCTCGGAAGCCCTACCCTCACTCGTTGCCTGGTCCCGGGATGAAATCGACTGGCCCCGTGTCGATCGGCAGATTCGAACCCGATTGCGTCTGCGGCTGAATCGCCGCCTCCGGGCATCCCGCTGGATTCATCCCTTTCTTCTTGAACCACGGCGTCAGTCACTCACCTCGACGCTCGCCCGACTCCACCTGCTCCCATTCAACCTCCTCTTTCACCTCCTGCATTAGGAGCCGCTAGAAGGCCTCTATTCTGCTCTCTGCAGAACGACCTCGAGCAACCCTTCGAGATTCTCAAGATCGATCCCCTGGGGGGCGGCCGTTCTGAAGAGCGCTCGGTCGCCATCGTAAATGGCCGCATTTACTGAATAGATGTGCCCATCTCCGAACTTTGCGGCATTGTAGGTAATGACGAAACCGATCGGCACCTGGCCCGCGTTTTCGACCACCGTGCGGCCAAGTATCTCCGGCGCAGAACCCGCGTTCGTCCTGTCCAGCAGCTCGACCTCAATCCGTGCCGACGGCGGAAGCGACATCTTCTCCCGGTAGGTGACAAATCCTTCGAGCTCGACCAGCTTGTCATCCACCTTGCCGGTTCCACAGCCCCCGACCAGGAAGACTGCCAGAAGACCCAATGCAACGATCATCAATTCACGGGAAAGAGGGAAACGTAAACGGCTCATGGCCAGAATAACTGAAGGCCTGGGCGCCCGATGGCAATCGTTCCTTGTATCGGTCAAGCCAACGCGATCGATCGTCACGCGATGGACCACTCTCCGGCCAAGAAGCGCTTGAGCAAAGGACGGGTGATCCGGAAACTCGCCCCCCAGAGCTTGTCCCCACCAACACGGTAAAAAGCAATCTGCTTGGGCGCATCCCAGTTGGGCGCCTGCTCAAGTCCGATCCTGAGAGCCTCCGGGCGCAGCAATTCGGTCAACGGGACTTCCAGCACTTCATCGACCTCGGTCGGCTGGAGGCGCCAGGTCCCCGGATGCTCGATCCGCGCAAGAAAAGGATGAATCCGGTAGCGGGTCACGATGGTCTCAACCGGCGGCAGGGGAGCCAAAACCTCGACCCGATCGCGGGACAGGCCGATTTCCTCCTCCGACTCCCGTAACGCCGTCTCCAGCATGGATCCGTCGACCGCCTCGGGCCGACCGCCGGGGAATGCCAACTGACCACCATGCAGACCCACCGCCGTCCGGCGAATAAGGACCAGGCGCAGTTGCCCGGCCTGATCCCTGAAAACGGGAACCAGCACCGCTGCATCCATCCGATCGCCCATCCGGAAACCACTCACAACCTCCCTATAGCACAATCAATGCCCCTGTCAGGTCATCAATTCGATCTCCAGGTGAATTCCCCGGACACCCTCTCGCTTCGGAAAATTCCCACCGCCCCGTGACCGCTCCCCCGCCGCCCCGGGCAACTCCATCCCCCACCCGATCGAACCCGCAACCCACCACTGCCAAGAGCCTTCAGGGCTCTCGAATTTGTAACGTATTATGTTACAAACGGGCGGAACCGGTTCGGAGGGATGTCTCCGTCGGATGGACTCTCGCGGGCCTCAGACCTCACTCGGACCACACGCGGGTCTCAAGTGGAGTTCAGGCGGTGAAGAGCTGGCGCCAGAACTGGCCGTACTGCGTCCACTTGACCAGGTTGATGCCCCAGTGGGGGCTGGCGCCCGTGGTCCAGGCGGATACGCGGCCGCTCCCCAAGGTCCGCTGGGCCAGCAGAGGAAACCACTGGTCCCAGTACTGGATCTCCAGGATGGTCTCCGCGTCGCTCCGACGCCGGGTTTCGTTGAAGCCGAGGAGCGGCGGTAATGCGTCCAGATTGATGCCCTTGAGGATGGGATGATCGCCGACCGGGCTTCGCACGGAAAAGCTCTCGGTCGATTCGATCAGGTCATCCCCTTCAATGCACGCGACGGGAAGGACGTCGCGGAAGAGACTGCGTCCCCAGCCGCCCTTGCCCATCTGGCCGCTGAAGCTGTACCAGCCTCCGTTCATGTGGAAATGCCCGCCCTCACTGATCCACTTCTTCAGGGTATTGAAGCGATCGGGAAAGGTAACGTAGTCACTCTCCCACTTCATCCGATTGAAGAAATCCGGATGAAGCATCAGGCACTTCGTCTCGACATCGCCGAATACGATGGTGCTGGCCCAATCCAGGCGCCGCTCGAAGTCATCCGGCGACATATTGTAGAGCTCCCACGAGGGCTGGGAAATGACTTCGGCCCCCTCAATCGCCTTCATCGCATTCACGACGGGCTGCGCATAGTTGAGGACCTCGACATTCTTCTTGGCCGAGAGAAAGGGTGACTCGATATATTCATTCCCGGTGTGAATACACCAGTTGCCCACATGCCAGATTCTCAGATTCCTGCTCATCGTTTCATCCTTGGTTTCCCTTTTCGCGCCATCGAGGCTCAACAGATTCTGAAAGTCGGTGCCCCTACCCACTTCCACCCATCGCTGTGGCCAGGGATTTGAGTTTCGCCGGGTCTTTGATGCCAGGGGACAGTTCGACGCCGCTGCTCAAGTCGACAAATCGGGCACCGGATTGTCTGATGGCCGCGGCGATATTTTCCGGATTGAGGCCGCCGGCCAGAATCCACTGCTTGCCGGGATGCTCCGTCGAGAGATCGTGGAACCGTCCCCAGTCACCGGTTGCACCGGTCCCGCCAAAAGCGTCCTGGCGGAAGGTGTCGATGAGGAAGGTATCGGCCAGGGACAGCAGCCAGTCGGGAAAGGGGTGATCGGGTGGAAGGTGCGGGACCAACCACAGACGGTCGACGCCGGCCACCTCACCCCAAGACTCGGCAAGTGCCTGATCCGTTTCCGGATCAACGTGCAGCTGAAAGAAATCAAAGCCGGAATCCGACACCACTCGCAGTTCCCCGGGGGTTGGTCTCACCATGACCGCCACCCGCCGGAGGTCAGGCAGATCGGCCCGAAGCCGGGAATACGCATCCAGTGACAGGAAGCGGGACGACTTTGGATACAGAATGAATCCGAGAAAATCAGCACCAATTCCAGCCGCGGCACCGGCGTCCGCCGCGGAAGTGAGTCCGCAGATCTTGAGTTGGATGCCGTTGATCATGACAGGTGACAGAACAGGGTCAGACTGGCGATGGACCGGATCCAATTTAGCCGCGCCGCTCTGTCGGCGCGTTCCCGAACGGCAGAGCGGCGGCAGAGCCATTCGACCAGCTCAGGCCGGGGCGGAGCGGCTACAACGGGACTGAGCGTAACCTTCGCCTGTAGGAGAGGCTTTACGCCTCGATTCTCCAGGGATGTCCGACGAATGGATCGAGGCGTAAAGCCTCTCCTACAGAATCCTCCAGCCGGTGCAGTCTGTGGCATCAGAAGCGGTTGAGGGTTTCGATGACGTGGTCGACCTGCGGGTCGGTCAGTTCCGGGAAGACGGGCAGGCTGAGGCAGGTGCTCGCGATGGCTTCGGCCACGGGGAAGGCGCCGACGCCGTAACCCAGTCCCGCAAAGCAGGGCTGCCGGTGGAGCGGGATCGGGTAGATGATATCCGTGCCGATTTCATGCCGGGTCAAGTGGGCGCGCAGGGCTTCCCGATCCGGATGCCGGATAGTGAATTGGTGGTAGACCGATTCGCCCCACTCCGGGACAACGGGCAGGGTGATGCCCGGATGCCGGATCCCTTCCAGGTAGCGGCGGGCGACGGACCGGCGTCGTTCGGTCCATCCCTCCAGGTACGGGAGTTTCACGTTGAGCGCGGCCGCCTGGAGTCCTTCCATCCGCATGTTGAATCCGACGCGCTCATGCAGATAGCGGGTGGCCGAGCCGTGGACCCGGAGGATTCGAACCGTATCCAGAACCTCCTTCCTCCGGGAAATGACCGCGCCACCCTCGCCGCAGCCACCGAGGTTCTTGGTCGGGTAGAAACTGAAGGTCCCTGCATCACCGATCAGGCCGACCGGATGGTCCCGGAACCGGGCAAGATGAGCCTGGGCGCAATCCTCAATGACCTCAAGCCCATGCCGCTCGGCCACATCCATCAGGGCGTCCATCTGCGCCGGTTGTCCAAAGAGGTGAACCACCACAACCGCCCGGGTCCGGGGGGTGATGGCCGCTTCAAGCGCGGCCGGATCCAGGCAGAAGGTGTCGGGATCGACATCGGCAAAAATCAATTTCGCCCCGAGGTAGCTGGCCGTCCAGGCACTCGCGATAAAGGTGAAGGCCGGGACGATGATCTCGTCTTCCGGACCCAGGTCCAGTGCCAGCGCGGCCAACTGCAGGGCGCTCGTTCCATTGTCGACCGCCACGGCATCGTCCGACCCGCAAGCCCGCGCAAAGCCCGCCTCGAAGTCCACCACGTCCTGACCAAGGCAGAAGCGCCCGGCATCAAGCGTTCGTGCCCAGGCCTCGAGGAGTTGCGAGCGAAGCGGCTGGTGCTGGAGAGAGAGATCGAGAAAAGGAACCTTCATGATGCGTTCCTATGGTTATGGGCCAGGGAATCTTCGACCGCAAGTGAGCAAAACGGCCCTTGATGCTTGGGGAACTTCGAAGAACCACAGGAAGGCGCTGAACGCTGGAGTCCTGGAGCTGAGCGTCCTTCTTCAGTCGGTATAGCCACTTCGCTGTGCCGAAGTGTATCCGAGTCCTGCGGGAACGCCGACACAGCGGCGCTGCTGCACATCATTGCCTCTGCCGCTCTGCGAATGTGACAGCTGCTGGATTGAATTGTTTGAGAGACACTGCCCTTCACCCCTTGGCAAACTTCGCAACAAGAGCGTCAACCAGCGCCTCAAGGCTCGACTCCCCGGCTTCGAAGTCAACCGGCATGCCGATCTCCCTCATCGTCGCCGAGGTGATCGGCCCGATGCTTCCGGCGATCGGGCGACACGCGCCCTTTTCCAGAACGAGGGAACCCGCCTGATCCACAAAGGACCTCACAGCTGAGGAACTCGTGAAGAGGATGGCATCGGCACCGTGCTTGCGGAAGTCCGCAGCCCCTGAGTGGTCAGACAGGTCCGCCGTTTCCGTGCGGTAAACCGGGAAGCGATCCACAATGGCCCGTGCCTCGTTCAATCGGTCGAAGAGAATATCACGATTCAGGTTTCCAGTGATGAGGAGCACCTTGGCGCTGTCCATGGATTCCCGCTCAATCAGTGCATCAGCCAGATCCTCGGCCGTCGCCCGGGTCGGCACCAGATCCACCCTCAGGTGATACTCCCGAATCGCTCTTGCGGTCGCCTCGCCAACCGCGGCAATTCGCAGAAGTCCGAGCGAGCGCAGATCCTCGAATCTTCTAAAGAAGAGATCGAAAAAGGCCCGAACCCCATTGACGCTCGAGAAAACGATCCATTCATAGCTGCCCAGTTCCTCGAATATCTCTTCCTCCACTTCGGGATCTGCTGCCGGCACAATGGATATCAATGGCAGCGAGACCACTTCCGCCCCGCGGGCTTCCAAGAGTCCAGCCACCTCTCCCACCCGTTCCCGGTTCCGGGTGACCGCAATCCGCCTCCCGAGAAGCGGGCGATTCTCAAACCAGGCAATTGATTCCCGGAATCGGACCACATCGCCGATGATGATGATGGCGGGCGAGGTCAGTCCTTCCGACACAACGACTTCCGACAGGGTTTCGACGGTAGCCACGCAGGTGCGCTGGCGGGACAACGACGCCCACTGGACGCAAGCCGCCGGCGTCGCCGGATCGAGTCCCCCACCGATCAACTCCCCACAGATCGCCGCCAGACGGCCCATTCCCATGTAAATGCAGAGGGTGGTCTCCTTTCGAGCCAGAGCCTTCCAGTCGACGCTGACCGCATCCTTGGACGGATCCTCATGCCCCGTCACAAAGACGACTGAAGAGGCCACTTCGCGATGGGTCAGCGGAATGCCCGCATAGGCCGCCGCCGCCAGGGAAGCCGAGATTCCCGGCACGATCTCAAAGTCAACCCCGTCCGCGGCCAGGCGCCGGGCTTCTTCGCCTCCCCGTCCGAAAACGAGGGGATCTCCCCCTTTCAGGCGGACAACGGTTTTTCCGGACCGCCAGTGCCGGACAAGTATGTCCTCTATTTCGTCCTGCGGCACCGCGTGAAAACCCGACTTCTTGCCGACAAAGACCTGTTCGCAACCGGCCCGACACCATTCGAGCAAACCCGGGTGGACAAGATAATCATAGACCAGGACATCCGCCTGCCCAATCAATTCCCGGGCACGCAGGGTGACCAGTCCGGGATCCCCCGGACCCGCCCCGACGAGATAGACTCTGCCCTTGCTCATCAGATCAGTCCCGCTTCCTGCAGAGCCATCCGGGCAATTCCCTCGGGAACCTGTCCGGCATCGTCGCCGGGAACCTGATAGACCCGGTGGCCGCATTTCTCATGGAACAAATGGACCTTGCCCCCCGTGTAGTGGACAGCGAATGCCGTCTGGCATCCGCCTTCCATGACCCTCAAGAAGGCGCGCTCCAGGCTGACCGCCACGCCGGTGCTTCCGTGGAGCAATCGACTGAACCGCTCCACCTCCCCTTCCCGACACTGCACCGCAATTGCGGCCTGGCCGGCCGCCGGAACACAATTCTCGATCGACAAGGGCACCAGGCGGACGCCAGGAAAGGAATGGATTCCAAGGCGCTTCAACCCGGCCGCGGCCAACACGGTTGCCCCGGCTTCGCCCTCGGCCACTTTGCGGAGGCGTGTTTCCACGTTCCCGCGAATCTCCGTGAAAGAGGCTTCGGGAAAGAGGCGGGCCAATTGCTGACGTCGCCGCGGGCTGCCGGTGGCAATGACCTCCGGGCGCTCCACGCCTTCCGGGAGAACAATGACATCATGGGCCACCTCGCGAGGGAGGAACCCGGCCAGAACGAGGCCCGCGCCCAGATCCGTCGGCAGATCCTTGCCGCTGTGCACGGCCAGGTCGGCTTCGCCGTCCACCAGAGCCCGCTCAAGTTCGCCCGTGAAGAGGCCCTTTCCGCCCTGCTTCTCCAGCGACCATTCGCGCTGACGATCGCCGGTCGTGACCAATTCGAGCAATTCAAACTCTGTATCCGCCAGGTGCTGACCCAGGTATTCGATGACCATCCGTGTCTGGGCCAGGGCCAGGGGGCTGCGGCGCGTGGCCAGGATGATCGGACGATCGGTGGATGAGGTCATGGGTACAGAGGAAACGGCGACACAGCGCCGTTGCTACACCGGACCTGCATCTTTCCAATTGCAGCCACTTCGCTGTGTCGAAGTGCCATATCGGTGGATGAGGTCATGGGTACAGAGGAAACGGCGACACAGCGCCGTTGCTACACCGGACCTGCATCTTTCCAATTGTAGCCACTTCGCTGTGTCGAAGTGCCATCATTCCTGTGAACCCGCTCAATTGTAGGCCGCCTGGACGCCGCCGATATTGCGCTTGGAAACCCAGGGCATGAGTCCGCGGAGTCGACGACCCGTCTTTTCGATCAGGTGGTTCTCATCAGCCTTCAGCAGGGCGTTGTAGTTCTTCAGGCCGCCCTTGTGCTCGGCGACCCAGGCCTTGGTGAACTTGCCGGTCTGGATCTCCTTCAGGAGCTTCTTCATCGCCTTCTTGGTCTGGGCGGTGATGATCTTCGGTCCCGACACCACGTCACCGTATTTGGCGGTCTCGGAGATTGAGAAACGCATGCCTGCGATGCCCGCCTCGTTGATCAGATCGACGATCAGCTTGAGCTCATGCAGGCACTCGAAATAGGCCATTTCCGGCTGGTAACCGGCTTCGACGAGGACTTCAAAGCCCGCCTTGATCAGGGCGGAAGTGCCGCCGCAGAGAACGGCCTGTTCGCCAAAGAGATCGGTTTCGGTCTCTTCCTTGAAGGTGGTCTCAATCACGCCGGCACGGGTTCCGCCCACGCCCTTGGCCCAGGCCAGGGCGTTCTTCTTGGCCTTGCGGCTCTTGTTCTGGTGGATCGCGATGAGCGCGGGGACTCCCTTGCCTTCCTTGAATTGGCTGCGGACAACATGGCCCGGCCCCTTCGGGGCGACCATGATGACATCGACATCGTCCGGAGGTGTGATCAACCCGTAGTGGATGGACAGGCCATGGCTGAAGAGCAGGGTCTTCCCCTTGGTCAGGTTGGGCTTGATGTCCTTTTCGTACACGGCGGCCTGGACCATGTCCGGCAGGGCGATCATGATGATGTCCGCCTTTTTGACGGCTTCGGCCGTATCGTAAACCTTCAGGCCGTGCTTTTGGGCGACTTCCCGCGACTTGCTTGTCGGATACAGGCCGATGATGACCTTGCAGCCGCTCTCCTTCAGGTTGAGCGCATGGGCATGGCCTTGGGAACCATAGCCGATGACGGCGAGTGTCTTTCCTTTGAACACGCCGAGATCGGCGTCCTTATCCGTGTATACTTTAGCAGGCATGATGGGTTGTTTGTATGATGGATTGTTCGTGAAAACGGTTGGTGTTCGTCAGGCATCCGAAAATGTCGGGGAGCCCGGACAAAATGAAGTGCCGGATCAGCGACGCATGGCCACTTTGCCCGTTCGCGCCTGCTCGATGATCCTGAATCCTTCGACCATTCCAAGAAAAGCGGTGATCTTTCCCTCGTCCCCGGTCAACTCGATGATGACCGATCCCGGCGAGACATTGATGATCTTGGCTCTGAAGATGTCGCAGATCTGGAGAATCTCCGAACGGGTCTGAGAATCGGCGGTCAGCTTGATCAGGAGCAGTTCCCGCTCCACCGCCTGGCCCAGCTGGAAATCGACAACCTCGATCACATTGATCAACTTGCGCAACTGCTTGTTGATCTGGTCGAGCACCGCATCGTCGCCCCGGAGAACCACGGTGATCCGCGACAGCGACGGCTCGTGAGTGGGCGCGACGTTGAGCGAATCGATATTGAAACCGCGTCCGCTGAACAGACCCGCGATGCGGGCCAGAACACCGAATTTGTTCTCTACGAGGACGGATATGGTATGCCTCATGGCAGATGGATTGGATGGAATGGTGGACGCCGAGGGACTCGAACCCCCGACCCCCTCGGTGTAAACGAGATGCTCTAACCAACTGAGCTAGGCGTCCGGGAAAGGGTCGTTTAAGCCGCAAAGGACAGGCGGGATCAAGAACGAATTCCCCCGCCTTTCCGGTTGCCGCTGAAGGGGTCATTGCTTGACTCTTGACAAAAGCAGGAGCGCTTTTGTCAAGAGTCAAGCAATGACCCCTTCAATATCCCGATGCTCCGTTTGCGGGAACTTGACTCAGGATCGCCGCTCCCGTGAGATTCAGAGCCGGCACTTGAGTAACCTCGCTCGCGGCATGATCCTTCATTCCAGAGGTTCCAACTTCCGGTGGCGAGTCATCGATCAGACTGATTCCAGAAACATGCTCAATCATGAGTGTCATCGTCATCACCGGCTGCCGTTCAGCATTCGGATTCGAAGTCAGCGGGCTGATTGATTCTTCCGGACTGAAAACCTCAACCTGAACCGGACTGTCCGAAATGGCCGCTTCCTCATCCTGGATCACCTGGGCCCTTCTCTCCGCGGTCTTTGCAGCGTTGACCGCGATTTTCGCCAAAGTCGGGATCCAGGGGGTCGACTCCGACCTCGCGACCCTCGTCCGAACGGCCATCATCATCGTGGTGCTTTCGGCGTTTGTCTGGCTTGCCGGAAAATGGAGCAATCCATTCCGGTTGCCGCCGCGAACCTGGATCTTCCTCGCGCTGTCGGCGTTCGCCACCGGAGCGTCATGGGTCTGCTACTTCCGGGCCCTTCAGGTCGGACCGGCCTCGAAGGTCGCGCCGATCGACAAGCTCAGCCTCGTCCTGGTCGCCGTCTTTGCCTTCGCCTTCCTGGGTGAGCGGCCGACCGGAAGGGATTGGACAGGTATTCTCCTTGTGGCGGTTGGGGTCCTTGTCCTGGCGACTCGACGCTGACCGGGTCGACCATGAACTCATGAAGACACATCCGCCGGCTGGTCCGAGATACACTGTCATCGTGATAGGTGGCGGAGCTGCCGGTTTCTTCGCGGCCATCACCTGCGCGGAGGTCAATCCGCGGGCACGGGTGCTCATCCTGGAAAAGACCCGACACCTTCTTTCCAAGGTCCGCATTTCCGGTGGAGGCCGCTGCAATGTCACCCACGCCTGCTTTGACCCGCAGGAATTGGTTCAACACTATCCGAGGGGGTCACGGGAATTGCTCGGGCCCTTTCATCTCTGGCAGCCGCGTGACACGATCGACTGGTTCGCCCAGCGGGGCGTGCCCCTCAAGACCGAGTCCGATGGACGGATGTTTCCCATCACCGATTCCTCCTCCACCATCATTGATTGCCTGCTCAATCGAACCCGCGAGCTGGGGATCGAGATACGTGAACAGGCCGAGGTTCAATCCGTCGTTCGATCGGAATCCGGTTCTTTTCGTCTCAGCCTGAAAGATTCCGGCAATCCCCTGGACTGCAACGCAGTCATCGTGGCCTCGGGTGGTGGGGTTCAGTCCGGCGGATTGAAGATCGCCCGGGACTTCGGGCATACCATCACCGAGCTCGCTCCTTCTCTCTTCACCTTCCACGTGGACGATCCCCGGATCAAGGACCTTCAAGGGCTGGCCGCTCTGAACACCCGTGTTTCCTGCAGGCAGATCGGTCTGCAACAGACTGGCCCGGTCCTCATCACACATTGGGGCCTAAGTGGACCCGCCATCCTGAGACTCTCCGCCTGGGGAGCCCGGGCCTTTGCCCAGCTTGGTTATTGCTTCGAAATTGAGATCAACTGGACCGGCCCATATTCTGCCGAGGATGTACGCACACGACTGAACGAGTTGAAATCCGGATCGGGAAAACGCCGGGTCAGCGCCCACTGTCCCTTCGAACTCCCCCGCCGCCTCTGGGAGCGGCTGCTGGATGCCGCCGAAATCGGTCCGGACTTTCAGTGGGCTCGCCTGAGCAAGGCCCAGATCCACACCCTCGCGACCGAGCTGGCCTCCGGCCGGTTCCAGGTCACGGGAAAGAGCCTGAATAAGGAGGAGTTCGTCACCTGTGGCGGAGTCGAACTGGCCGAAATCGACTTCAAGCGGATGGAGAGCAAGCGTGTTCCCGGCCTGTTCTTTGCCGGCGAGGTCCTCGACATCGACGGAGTGACCGGTGGTTTCAATTTCCAGGCCGCCTGGACGACCGGCCACATCGCCGGAACCAGCGCGGGACTTTGAAGTCGACGGGCAGGAATCTCCAACACAGTCACCCACCGGACAGATTCACCACACAATCATGACCACACGAAACCTCAGCCCGCAGCAGATGTTCATCCGGCTCGCCGGAGAACATGCCCCTCTCTGCCGATTTTCCGGAAGGAGCCGGCGTCAATTCAGCGCTTGGAAAAAATCGACTCTGCCGAAAGTCCTGGCGACTCTTGGAGACGCACCGCCCAAGGCTCCCCTTGATCCTGAATTGCTGGCTCAATGGGAAGAGAACGGACTGCTCAGGCAGCGTTGGATCATCGACGTCCAACAGCACCTGTCGGCGATCGTCCTGGTCAATATCCCACTGGGATTGGCCAGCAAGGAACGTCGCCCCGCCATCCTCTGCTGCCATGGTCACGGCGCTTTTGGAAAGGAACCCGTCATGGGCAATGACTCCAGCCCCGAATTGCGAGAGACGATCGACCTGCACCGCTACGATTACGGACGGGTCATGGCGCAGAAGGGATTCATCACCTATGCGATCGACTGGATCGGCTTCGGTGAACGAAACGACAACAACAAACCCAACTTCCGGGCCCTCGGCGACGGACGCGACTGGTGCAACATCTATTACCTGCACGCCACCATGTTCGGCATGACTTCGCTTTCCATCAATGTGGCCCACGGACGGGCAGCCACCGATTTTGTTGTCTCTCAGCCGCACGTCGACCCCGACCGGCTTGGGGTCATGGGCCTGAGCGGCGGTGGAACCATGACGGTATGGATGACCCTCTGCGATGGACGGTTCAAAGCAACCGAGATCATTTGCTACAGCGATTTGTGGTCTGCTTTCGGAATCCGCGACATCAACTACTGCGGCATGCAGGTGGCCCCGGGGCTATACAAACTCGTCGATCTACCCGATCTTCAAGGCCTGATCGCTCCACGTCCCCTTCTGATCGACATCGGGGCCCAGGACAGCTGCTTCAAGGTCGATACTGCCCTGAAGTGCCAGGAGCAGTTGACCAGGATCTACCGCGCCGCCGGAGCCGGGGATCGTCTCGAGCTCGACCTTCATCCCGGAGAGCACGGATGGGGCGGCAACAGATCCGAAGCCTTCTTCCGCAAGCATCTGGGGGGCGACTGGTCCTCGGAACAGCCCTGGTCGGCGGCAGCTGCTACCTGAACAGTGGCGAGCTGTCGAGGGTCAGGCCGCAGGGGTTCCCCTGGTTTACGCCTTCGGCGGGACCACCGTGATGAACTTGATCAGGAATCCGTTCTCGTCCCTGACCATGCGGGCATGAATCTGATCTCCCTTCTTCAGCGTCGAAAGATCGAAGGATTCCGGCACGGAAAAGCCCATCGTCATGGCAGCCATGACGCCTTCGATTTCCTCATGCTTGACCACCACCATGCGCTTATCGGGCATGACATTGGTGACTTCGCCGACCAGGGCATGCCCGGACTCGGCGCAGCACTCCATCTCACAGGAAGCAGAGCATTCCTTATCGGCATGCTCGGACTTGGCACAGCATTCCATCCTGCAGGACGCGCTGCATTCCTTATCAGCATGCTCTTCATTGGAAGCGGTGTCGCCAACCCCGCAGGACCCGCAGTGGGCGGAAACCTGGGAGACAGCGAAGAGAGAACCGGCCAGGAGGGCCAGGGCGAACGAGACAGTGGGAGTTTTCATAATTCAGTTACAGACGAAGATTCAACGCTCACTGTGGCACTTTCCCTTAAGAATTACGAATCTTCTTCGCCGCTTTGACGCAGCGGCTGATCGGGGGAGCGGATGCCCGATCCGTCAGAGGGACAGACCAGTGAAGGTCCGCCCTCGACTGCCGGGAGTCCTACCAACCGGAGCGTGTGGTGTGGCGTCGTCCTCTTCCGCCGCCACCAAAGGAACCCCCGCGGCGATTGGCCGGACGGGACGCGGTCTGAACCGACGGTCGATTTCCACCGGACACCTGGTTCGGGCTTCGACCGCCGCCGCTCCGCGGCTGGCTGCGTCTCAGCTCGCCCCGGACCGGCGGAACCACCGCAAAGGGATGGGTTTCGTGGACCGGAATGGTCAGACGAATCAGCTTTTCGATGCTCTGCAGGTAATCGCGCTCCGTGGCGTCGCAAAAAGAGACGGCCAAGCCTTCGCTTCCCGCCCGGGCGGTCCGCCCGATCCGGTGGACATAGGATTCCGGCTCGTTGGGAAGTTCAAAGTTGATGACCAGGTCGATGCCCCGCACGTCAATGCCCCGGGCGGCAATATCCGTGGCGATGAGGACCCGGGTCCTCTGCTGCTTGAAATCCTCGAGTACCCTCTGACGGGCTCCCTGGGACTTCCCGCCATGAATGGCGGCGGCTTCAATCCCGTCCCGGCTCAGCTTCTTGACCAGTTTGTCCGCCCCGTGCTTGGTCCTCGAGAAGACGAGGACCTGATGGGACGCATGCTCGCCCAGCGTATGGACGAGAAGACGCAGTTTGTCATCCTTTTCCACGTGATAGACCCGCTGGGTCACCTTCTCCGCCGTGCTCGCGACCGGAGCCACATCCACCCGCTTGGGGGACTTCATGAAGGACTCGGCCAGGCGACGGATTGCCTCGGGCATGGTGGCGGAAAAGAGCATCGATTGCTGGCCGCCCGGCAACTGTTTCAGGACCCGCTTCACATCCGGGGCAAAACCCATGTCGAGCATGCGGTCGGCCTCATCGAGGACGAAGATCTCGACCGCACTCATCGACAGGTGACCCTGTTCGAAGAGATCGAGAAGACGCCCCGGCGTCGCCACCACGATGTCAACGCCTTCGCGCAGGGCCCGAACCTGGGGCTGCTGGCCGACCCCTCCGTAAATGACGGCACAGCGCAGATTGGTGAACTGACCGTAGAAACGGAAATTCTCCTCCACCTGAAGGGCCAGTTCCCGGGTCGGGGCAAGGATGAGAGCCCGGGGCAGCCCGCGGGTGCGTCGGGCGGTCCGTCCGCCCAGGCGCTGGAGAATGGGAAGAGCGAACGCGGCAGTCTTGCCGGTTCCGGTCTGGGCGCACCCGATCAGATCCAGGCCGCTCAGAAGAGTCGGAATGGCTCCGGCCTGGATCGGCGAAGGATGCGTGTAGCCCCTCTGGTTGAGAGCACGCATGAGCGGCTCGTTCAAACCAAGTGAGAGAAAGGTAATGCTGGTATCTGTATTCATACGAACTGACAGCGCGGTCTTTCCGGGCGCAAAAAGGCCCGTGAGAACGCACATGATGGATACCCGGTCATGTTTCGGCGCAGCCATGAACTGCCGGCCGGAACTCCGGGCGAACTTCTGTTTTTTCTTAGATGAGCTGAAAGACCTCTGAACGGTCACTCATCTGTCAAACGTTCGAAGGAGGTCGTCGACATTGACATCTGAAACAGAAATCCGCCGTAGACCTGAAAGGGCGGAACGTTTCAGGGACCAACCCACCTGGCAAGCACCATTTTCACATCCGATCCATTCGACCTTCTCGCCAGAGAAAGGGAAATCATCCCCATTCTTGACTCGGCAACCTCATGAACGTTCTGTTTCGGCCCGACCCTCCTCCCCTCCATGCCGATCCTTTTCGTAGCCGATATCCACTATGCGCTGAAGCAATTCGACTGGCTGGTCAGCCAGGTGGATAGCTACGAGGCCATCATTATCGGTGGCGATCTCCTCGATCTCAGTTCGGCCCTCGACTTCGACATACAGATCGTCGTTGTCGAAAAATACCTCCACCAGCTGAGGCAAAAGACGCGTCTCTGCGTCTGCTCGGGCAATCACGACGGCGATGCCCGGAATTCAGCGGATGAATCGGTGGCCCAATGGCTGGTTCAGGCGAAGGCGGAGGGACTTCATGTCGACTTCGACCATCTGCGGATCAACGGGACGCTCATCACCATCTGTCCCTGGTGGGATGGGCCCCATGGTCGAGCCGAGTTGGAAGCCCTGCTCGAAGCCGGATCCCGCGAAGCACGGGAAAAATGGATCTGGATCCACCACGCCCCTCCGGATGCCTCTCCCGTCAGCTGGACCGGGAAGCGCTTTGTCGGTGATGCCTTCCTGGTTGACTCAATCCGCAGATATCAGCCCGATCTTGTCCTGTCCGGGCATGTCCACAATGCACCGTTCTACCCGGATGGATCGTGGATTGATCGGATCGGCAAGGCCTGGGTGATGAACCCGGGGCGACAAATTGGGGCGGTTCCGGCCTTCATTTCCCTCGATCTTGACGCGATGACCGCCGAATGGATTTCCATTCAGGACCGGGGGGCGCAGGACCTCACATCTCCTCTGGCGGCAGTGGATTGACCTTGCGTGTTCTTGGCTGACGAAGGATGAGGGATTCGAGGACCTGGTCGACCATGCCCAGATGGTCGTGCCCTTCATACTGCCGTTTCACGTCACCAAGGTAGCCGACAAGATTGTTGACCCGGCGGGCAAGAAGCTCGGAGACATGAAGGTGAAACTCCGGATGTTCCACCAGGAACTGGCGTGGATCCTCAATCACGAAGAGTCTCGAATCCGCCGCCGCCCGGACATCCGCTGAATGCCCAATGGAGAGGAGAGCGGCGATTTCACCGAAAACCGCTCCGGGCTCGGTGACATAGTCAATCCGGACATCTCCCTTGGCGACTTCGATTGCACCTTCTATCAGGACAAGAATCCTTCCGGATCGGGCCCCCTCAGCCATGATGACTTCGCCGGCCGAGAAGTGGCGGACCTCATGTTCGGCGAAAATCTCGAGTATGGGATTCGTTGACGGCATCTTTAGTCCGGTATGCGGCGGGTTGCTACCCGACGAGGAAAGTCAGATTGAAGAACCGTGCAAGAAGACTCATCCGCGAACCTTCCTTCCCCGCTCCACCAGCTTGGCGAAGGCCTGGGAGAGATAGCCCCCGTCGGATCCGACGGCCAGGAAGTTGAAGCCTTCTGCCGCCAGATTCGAAGTCTGCTCGGGGTCGAGTCCGAGGATGCCGGCTGCCTTGCCCGCCTTGGTGGCCGCGTCGACCACGCGCGCTTTCGCCGCAAGGAAATCCGGGTGGTTGTACTGTTGCGGGATCCCGAGACTGACGGATAGATCGAGTGGACCGACGAAAAGGACATCGATGCCTTCGACCGCCGCGATCGCATCGACGTTCTTCAGACCCGTGGCCGTTTCAATCTGCGCGATGACCAGAGTGGCTTCGTGACTGCGGGCGAGCCATTCCTCAAAGCAGGCCCCGAACTTCGCCGCCCGGTTGAATTTTGCAACCCCACGCACACCGCGCGGCGGGTAGCGGGAAAAACGAACCGCATCGGCCGCCTGTTCTGCTGTCTCGATATAGGGAACCATGACTCCGAGTGCGCCCATGTCGAAGGCTCGCTTGAACAGCTCCTGCCGAAGCTGGGGGATCCGCACCACCGGAACCGCACCCCGGCCGGTTGCCGCCATCAGGAGTGAGGGCAGCCGGTCCCAGTCGCCCATCCCGTGCTCCAGATCAATCAGAATCCAGTCGAGACCGGATTGGGCGGCCAGCTCGACCGCGATGGGCGAGCCGGTGTTGAGAAAGGTGCCGATCCGGGTCTTGCGCTCCAGGATCTCGCGTCGAAAATCAAAGTTGATCGTGTTCATGGTCGGTCAAAGGAGGGAATTCCGGGAACTTGCGGGTAGGAGAGGCTTACGACTCGATAGACCGTCGGATCGAGGCATAAAGCCTCTCCTACATATTCGGCAGGATAGGACGCATAAGTCATGGTATACTACCAACGTGTTTTCTGGAAGGTCCAACCGGGTTCGATTTTCTGCATCTCGATGGCGTCGTCACGGGCCGTCAATCCGCACTTTCGGTACTGCTGATGCAATCGCTCCAGCGCCTCCCGGTCCAGTTCCACCCCAAGCCCGGGTCCCTCCGGCACGTTGACGAATCCGCCGTCGAACTTGAGACGCCCTCCGATGATGACCTCTTCGCTCTGCCAGGGATAATGCGTATCGAGGGCGAAATCGAGATTCGGGATGAGCGATCCGAGATGAACCATGGCAGCCAGGGAGATACCTGCGTGCGAATTTGAATGCATGGAAACCCCGCGGCCAAAGACCCGGCAGATCCGGGCCAGCTCGATGCATGGCCGGATCCCTCCCCAGAAATGATGATCACTGAGGATGATATCCTCAGAACCAAGCCGCACACTCGACGGAAGATCCTCGAATGAGGTGGTGCACATATTGGTGGCGAGCGGTGTTTTCAGGGCTTTCCGGACCTCGGCCATACCCTCCTGGCCGCGAGTCGGGTCCTCGAAGTATTCAAGCACACCCTCCAGGGTCTTCCCGATCTCGATGGCTGTGGATACCTTCCAGATGCCATTGGGATCAATTCGCAGGGGCACGTCCGGACCGAAGGCATCCCGCAGGGCGAGGATCGCATCCCGTTCCTCCGCCGGAGGAACCACCCCGCCCTTGAGCTTGATCGAGGGGAATCCGAAGACCCCGCACATGGCCTTCGCCTGGGCCACGATTTCATCCGGAGTCATCGCGACTTTCTGGCGAGCCCCCGCCCAGCCCGTGGCGGCTGGGTCCGTCCCAAAACCAAGTTCCCCTCCTGCTCCAACATGTTTATAAAAGAGATAGGCGCCAAACGGAACCCGGTCGCGAACCCTTCCGCCAAGAAGATCGCCGAGCGAACGATCCAACTGTTTTCCGGCCAGATCCAGGCAAGCGACTTCGATCGCACTGAGCACATGAACCAGGACCCGTTGGTCCCAGGGCGCATCACCTCGCTGCCCGACCGTGGTGTGATCATGGCCCGCTTCAATCCTGCCGAGCAAAGGACCCATCCTGACGGGATCCGCACCGACCAGACGTCCGCAGGCCCCGTTCAGTGCCGACTCGATGGCCGGCGTACAGGGAGACTCGCTGATTCCCACCCGGCCGGATTCATCGATCAATTCGAGTATCAGGCGAAGGGCAAATGGCGCATGCAGGCCGGATGCCGCCAGCAGGGGGGGATCGGTCAGCGCAATGGGAGTAATCTTCCAGGAAGCGATTTTCATGGGACGTGGATGACTATTGTGTGGCCCTGGCCAAGTCGATCCCCAATGATCCTGACTCACCATAAAGCCGGCCGAATCGCGTTAAAATAACGGTCCCGCCCGACTTCTCCCCTCCGGCTTCATTGTCATCTCCCCATGTTCTCCCCGACCCTCTCCGTCTTCACGAAGCCCTGGCAGAGAGACTCCCTCGAGTCCCTGGCCGACCAGATTGCCGCCTGGGGCGTTCAGGGCATCGAATTCCCGGTCCGCAAGGGTTTCCAGGTCGAACCCGGGAACGCCCTTGACCGCCTGCCCGAGGCCGGGGCGGTTTTTCGGAAACGTGGATTGAGAATCATCAGCGTGGCCACCCATTTCGATGGGTCGATGATCCGGTCCTGTGCCGCGGCCGGCGTATCCATTCTTCGGATCATGCTGCCGGTAGATCCGTCGCTCGGCTACCGCGCGTCGGTCGACCGTTTCCAACGCACCGCCGATTCCCTGACCCCCCTGCTCCGGGAAACCGGCGTGGTCGTCGGCGTTCAGAATCATGCCGGCAATTTCGTGGGCAGCGCGGTCGGCCTGATGGAAGCGATGGCCCCACTCGACCCCGCCTGTTTCCAGGCGGTTCTCGACCTCGGCCACACCGCTCTCGCCGGCGAACCGGAGCCCATCGCCCTTGACCTGGCCGCTCCACGGCTCGCCATGGTCAACCTGAAGAACGCAGTCCGCCGTGAAACGGGACGCGACCGGACCGGTGCCTCCACCTGGGCGGTCCAGTGGACTGATGCCCGATCCGGCTACACCTCCTGGCCCACGGTGGTTCGGGAACTCCGGCGCCGCCGCTTTGAAGGCCCCATCTGCCTGACTGCGGAGTACAAGGACGAACGCGGCGATCCCCTGACCGGTCAAGACGTCAATCCACTCATCCGAGCCGATCTCGACTACATCAAATCGCTTTGGCTTGAACCCGAAAAGGAGATCCTCCAATGACCTCGGGCCTCAAGATTGGTGCCACTTCGCGGTGTTCTCTGTATCCCGTCGAACGCCGACACAGCGGCCTTGCTTCATCGCAATAAGTTTTTTCCTCTCTCATGAACTTCCCGACCACTCGAAAGGTCATCGCCGTCCATGGTGATGGACAACTGCGCCGTATTGAGAAGCCGATGCCCGAATTGAAACCGGGCAGCGTTCTGATTCGGGTCGGTGCTTCCCTCGTCAGCCCGGGAACCGAACTGGGTGGCGGCTGGAGAGCCCTTCGGGCACGCCAGGACAAGCCGGACCCGGAATTTCTGCCCAAACCGATCGGTTACTCAAATGCCGGTGTGGTGGTTGCCGTCGGTGACGGCGTTTCCAGGTTCGCGCCCGGCGACCGGGTGGCCGCCGTCGGCGCGGGATTCGCCCAACACGCCGATTTCGCGGTGGTCCCTCATCATCTCGTCGTTCCACTGCCCGACGCCCTCGACTTCGAACAGGGTGCCTACGCCATGCTTCTCGCGACCGCCCTGCAGGCCGTCCGTCGCGGCAAGATTGAATTGGGACACTATGCCGCCGTGGCCGGGCTCGGCCTGGTCGGCCAGCTGACCGGCCGAATGGCGCAACTGGCGGGTGCGTATGTCATCGGTTGGGACATGTTGCCGGCACGACTCGAAGCAGCCCGGGACCTTGGTTTCGATGCCACTCTCCAGGTCGGAGGCGACGACCTCGTGGCAAAGACCCGAGCGTTCTCCGGGGGTTCCGGCCTCGACCTGGGATTTCTCGCTCTGGGCGGCGACGCGGAGAAGCCGTTTGACGCGCTCGAGGCCAGCATGAAGATTTCTCCGGATACCCATCCGGAAGGCACCATCGTGGTGGTCGGCGGAGCGAAATTCCCCTACAAGGGGACATTGACCAATCTTGATATCCGACGATCGTCGAGGACCGGCCCCGGCTACCACGACCCTGATTGGGAGCATGGGCCCGACTATCCCACCGTTTTCATGCGCTGGACCACGCGGACAAACCTCGAGCTCTGTCTTCGGCTCGTGGCCGAGGGCAGGATTGACGTCAAACGACTGACCTCGCACCGCGTTCCATTTGAATCGGTTGAGGAACGAACCAGAGAGATCACCACCGAACCCGATGCCATTCTCGGGATGGTCTTTCAGATGGACGGCAGCGGTTGAACATCCTGTCCGCTCCCGGAATCTCCTCATCGGAGATCACCAGGCACTTACAGAAGGAGCCCCCCGTCGACGGGCAGGGCGTGTCCGGTCACAAAAGACGCGCCGTCGGAACAGAGCCAGACCACGGCCGCCGCCACCTCCTCCGGAGTCCCGATCCGGCCGATCGGGTGCTTGGCGACGGTGCGCTCAGCCAACGCGGCATCATGGAAAAACGACCGCTCGGCCATCTCCGTCTGGATGACGGCCGGGCAGACCGCGTTGATGCGAATTCCCTTGTCGGCATATTCCATCGCCGCCGCCTTCGTCAGGCCGATCACCCCATGCTTGCTCGCATAGTAAGCCGAGCCGATCCGTCCCCCTTTCAATCCCGCGACCGAAGATATGTTGACGATCGCCCCCCCGCCCGACCGAAGCATCTGTGGGATCTGGTATTTCATGCAGAGCCAGACACCCTTGAGATTGATGCCCAAGACCTGGTCCCAGACTTCCTCATCATAGTCCGCCGTCGGAACATACGGCGTGCCCTCGATTCCGGCGTTATTGAATGCAAAATCCAGACGGCCCAAACGCTCAACGCAAACGGCCACCATTCGTTCGACATCCCCCGCCAGCGAGACGTCGGTCCGGCAGAAGAAAGCCTCCCCTCCGAGCGCCCGAACGAGCTCCACGGTTTCCTCGCCCTCGGCCTCCCGGCGGGCAGCGATGGCGACCGCGCAACCTTCAGACGCAAACGCGAGCGCTGCGGCCCTCCCAATCCCCGAGCTGCCACCCGTGATCAATACGGTTTTCCCTTTCAATGATTGAGGCATGAATGTTCAGGGATTCGTCCACATCCCTCTCTACCTACCAACTCCGCCCGATGCGACGAGAGCCCGATGGGCGAATTCCCAATCCTCCAGGTGATTGAGCACGACCGCGGAAGTTGGACGGTCGGTTTCGGCCAGACCAAGAAAATCGCCGATCGATTTCTGTTTCTCCGGACCATGTTCGCGCTGCCGAAGATACCGGTTCCATTCTTCGATGGCAGGACGATCGAACGAGCCGCTCGTCTGCTTCCGGATCCATCGCTCAAAACCCATATATGAGGGGAGTTCCGTTTTCAGATAGGCAACCGTCTTTTCCCGGTCCAGATTCAGGACCTTCAAGACCTTCGCATCCAGTCCGTTGCCACAACCCGGATAATCCGGGTGTAACCAGCCCCGCGCCTCGAGGATGACTTTCAGCCAGGTCCGGGGAAGCTGGCAGACGCCAAGCCGTCCATAGTCCAATGTGCTGATCAAAGGTATCACCGTTCCGGACTTCCAATCGGTATTCCGGAAGTCCCGCACATAAAACCAATGCCAGTCCTCAAGGTGATTGAGGACGACCGCAGACATGAGATCCGGTGCAGCCTTCAAACCGATACTCTCGGGAAGGAAGTGGAACTTGGCCGGGCGATGGATGCGGGTCCGGATCAATTCGTTCCAGCAATCCCGAGTCAGCGCATCGGGCTTGCGACCGGCGTTTTCCGCCACCCACTTTTCACAGGCCAGATAATTGGGGCGTTCGGATGCGATGAAGCCAAGGAAGGATTCCTCCGGAATCTTCAGCCCCTCGAGCAACCAGCTGTCCAGCATCTGCGAGCAGGCCGGGTATTCCGGATCCAGGAGACCGTGAGCCTCCAGGAGTGCCTTCCACCAGAGTCGCGGCAACTGGCAATAACCGATCGGTCCGTAACACAGGCTGGAAATCAGGGGAATCATCGCGGGACGCAGGATAGGCATCGCCCGATCCGCGTCACTTCAAAACGATCTCACCACCGGAGATGCCGCCTGGCAAAAGAGTCGGGTGAAACCTGTCGTCGCCCACGAAAACCTCAATGGAATGTGCCTGGCAGTCTACAAGTGAATCGACTTCCGTCTTCCGTTCTTCGTTTCTTCGTAGTTTCCTCTCCTCCAGCTGCCAACAAATCATCATGTCCACCATCTCATTCATGTCCGCCAATTTCGTCGCCCGCGAAATCGGTTACCATATGTCCGAAGGCTGGGGTCAGGGGGACAAGGCCACCCAGGCCTGGTTCTCCCCCCTCAACACTTTCGAAGAACGATTCGGCGCGATGCTCGCCGAGGTGAGCGACCTGGGCTTCAAGGCCATCGATCTATGGATCGGCCATCTCCACTGGTCCTGGGCGACCCCCGCCCATCTGGAGATCGCCGCCCGACTCCTTGACGCTGCCGGACTTTCTCCGGTCAGCTATGCGGGTGGGTTCGGCGCGACTCCGTCTGAGTTCCGTGCTGCCTGCCTGGTCTGCGTGCGCCTCGGCATACCGGTTCTCGGCGGCGGCCTGCCCCTGCTTCAGACCGACCGTTCGACGGCGGTTTCCATCCTGCGCGAATACGGGTTGGTCTTCGGGTTGGAAAACCATCCGGAAAAGAACCCGGAGGAAGCCCTCGCCAAACTCGGCAAGGGCGACGAGGACGTCATTGGCATGGCAGTCGACACCGGCTGGTTCGCCACCCAGAAATACGATGCCCTCAAGGCGATCCAGGTTCTGGCGCCGCGGCTCAAACACATCCACCTCAAGGACGTCAAAGCACCGCGTTCCGAAAAGACCGGATTCATGTTCGTCGACATGGGCCACGAAACCTGCGCGCTCGGCGATGGGATCGTGCCGATCGAGGCCATCGTTCACGAACTGGTCAAACTCGGCTACCGGGGTCCACTCAGCATCGAGCATGAACCCGAGGAGTTCGATCCGCGGCCGGATGCCAAGCTGTCTCTCGACCGGTTGCAGGGATGGCTGAAATCGGGCATCGAGCGGATCACGCCACCCAATCCCCTGGGAGTTGCCATCGTGGGATGCGGCAACATCGCCGATGCCTACGCGAAGCAGATCAATTCGTATCCACATGTCGCCCTTCTCGGGGGGTTCGACCTCGACCGGTCACGGGCCGAAGCACTGACCGGAAACTACGGGGGAAAGGTCTATGCGACGCTTGAGGAAGTTCTGGCCGACCCCAAGGTTGAGATCGTGGTCAACCTGACCATTCACCATGCTCACGTGGAAGTCATCACCAAGTGCCTCGAAGCCGGGAAGCACGTCCATACCGAGAAGCCGCTGGCCTTCACCTACAAGGACGCCAAGGCCCTGAACGACCTGGCGGCCGGCAAGGGCCTGCGTTTGAGCAGTGCCCCGACCACCTGGCTCGGCGAAGCCCAATTGACCGCGTGGAAGGAAATCCGCGAAGGCCGGATCGGCACGCCGCGGGTTGCCTATGCGGAGGTCAATTGGGGGAGAATCGAAGCCTGGCACCCGAATCCCGGACCCTTTTACGACGTCGGGGTGGTCTATGATGTTGCCGTCTACCCGCTCACTCTGCTGACGGCCTGGTTTGGACCGGCCACCCGGGTCATCGCCGGCGGCGGCGTGGTGTATCCCGACCGGAAGACAAAGGACGGAACCCCTTTCTCCATCACCACTCCGGAATGGACCTGTGCGGTGGTCGACTTCGCAAACGGGGTCAAGGGCCGGATCACCTCCAGTTTCTACACCGGATGGAATACCCGGCAGCACGGGCTCGAAGTGCATGGCGACGATGGGATGATCGCACTCGACCGGTGGGATGCCTTCGACTCGCCCATTTATCATGCGGAAGCCGCCCATCACGGTGCCCCACATCGAATGGTGCCTCTTCGCCCGCCTTCTCCGGGAATCGAGTTCGCCCGCGGACTGAGCGACCTTGCCGAATCCATCCGGGAGAAGCGACTCCACCGGACCTCGGGTGAACACGCCGCCCATGTGGTCGAGATTGTCCAGGCCATCCACGCCTCCCTGAAATCCGGTCAATCGGTCGCTGTGACTTCGACCTTTCCCAAGTCGGATCCGTTGCCCTGGGCCAGGTAGCCGACCGGGTCGAGTCCGGATTCGCGGGTTCACTCGAAGCGCACCCCTTACCGGATCGTCAGGATAGTGCCTCGGCCTCACCGAATCCGTGAGTTGATCACTTGTAGATTGACCTTGTTCGCAACGGGCAGACGATGCGCATCACCCGTCCATCGGAGATACCCCGACTTTGAAGATACCCACCCCTGACACAATCGGCAGCCCGAATGCCCCCAAGAAGTGGAAGGCGGGAACGCTGACCTACACCTCGGCCGGACTGGCGGTTCTCTTCATCTGGCTGCTCTTCGGCGATTTTGCCTGGCAGCTCAAGGAGCGCTCGGTCACGGCCACAGCCCAACTCTTCCTCAAGCGGTTTGAGTCCAGTGATTTCTTTGTCGGCCTGCTCATCGGCTCGCTCCCCGCCGCCATGGGAATGATCATCGGGCCGATCATCTCGGTCCGGTCCGACCGGCACCGCGGGCGCTGGGGCCGCCGGATCCCCTACCTGCTGGTGCCACTGCCGTTTGTAACCGCATCGATGGTCGGGCTCGCCCTGTCCCCGCAGGTTGGCGGCTTCTTTCATCAACTGCTCGGAGACACGTCCCCGGGGCTAAACGCCTGCGTGCTTGGGGCGTTTGCCGGTTTCTGGGCGCTCTTCGAAGTCGCGACAGTCATCGCCAACGCGGTCTTCGGGGGCCTGATCAACGATGTCGTTCCCCAGGCGATCATCGGGCGGTTCTTCGCGCTTTTTCGCATCGTCAGCCTGATTGACGGCATCATTTTCAACTACTTCCTGATCAAACACGCCGAAGAGTACTTCGTCTGGATATTCATCGGGACCGGAGTCTTTTACGCGATTGGCTTCAGTCTGATGTGTTTCATGGTGAAGGAGGGCGAATACCCGCCGCCCGAACCTCTCAGTGAGACTGCCAAGCCCGGTCGGATGCAGGGACTGCGGTCGTATCTGCGCGAGTGTTTCGCCACCCCCTATTATCTCTGGATCTTCGTGGCCCTGACCCTGTGCATGCTGTCTTTCGGGCCGGTCAATTCCTTCAGCATCTTCTATGCAAAGAGCCTGGACATGAGCATGCAGACCTACGGTCGCTACATCGCCGCTTCCTACGCCTGTTCGATCATCCTGGCCTATTTTCTCGGCTCACTGGCCGATCGTTTCCATCCACTTCGCATGGCGATCGCCACCATTGGTCTCTACGCCGGGTTCATGCTCTGGGGTGCAGGGTTTGCCACGGACTCACCCCGCTTCGGGGTCGCCTTCATCGCGCATACCGTCATCTCCGGGGCCTATTTCACCTCGACCGCATCGATCGGTCAGCGTCTCTACCCGAAGATGAAGTTCGCCCAGTTCGCCTCCGCCGCCGGCATCCTGATCGCCGCAACCGCCGCGGTGCTTCCCCCGACAGTCGGACTCATCCTCGACGCAAGCGGCCACCAATACCGACTCACTTTCCTCATGGGCGGTATCCTCGCCTCGACCGGTCTGCTCATTCTGCTCGTGGTCCACCACAAGTTCATGAAGCTGGGCGGTCCCAAGAACTACAAGGCGCCCCATGCCGATCCGGTGGCCGAGGTTGCCTGATTCATTGGCCGTCAAGCCGGCGCAAAACCGTTCGCTTCCCTGGGTCCGGGCTTGTCCAACAAAGGACATTCGGTTCTCCTCGAGGCTTGCACATCACCCCGATCAATAGTGCGGAAGCTGTCTTTGCCCCGTTCTTTGATGAGAACCTCGGAGAGCTCTCACATTGGACCTGTGACGCACCCGGTGCCGTTGGCCTCAGACTGACCCAGAGTTGGGCCTTCGTCATCGTCAATTGGGAACGGCCGGCAGCTGACGGTCTTGTCCTTCGCCTGCAGCGCAACTTTGATGGATTTGACTGCTCTGCCTACAACCGTCTGATCGTCAGCATCAACCTGCCGGAGGGCAGCATCATCCGCCTGAGGGCCGAAACCGATGCCGGACCCGTCGAAAGAACCGGGCCGCCTTCCGGGACCACCCGCCGGGAAGAGTGGCTCGACCTTGGCGGCGCACATCAGATCCAGTCCCTTCGGGTGGAAGTCCGGACCGACCACCTCTCGGCCGGTTCCGGCTGGCTTCTCTGGTTCGGACTCCAGGATACCGGCCGGCTCCCCTTCCATCTCGCCCAATGGGAAGGTTACGATGAGCGGTGGGAGGCGTATCTTCAGCCCCCCGACTTCGAACCGGAGTTCAAACCCACCTACGGTTTGATGATCAACGCGGATGAACTGGATGACATCCGCAGACGCTTCGCCTCGACCCACGCCATGGATGAGCTGCGAACGGCGGCCGGCATGGCCAGGGAGGTCCGGCCGGAGAGCCTGATCGGGGAAAACATCAATTTCTGGAATTTCAACGGCTTCCGCCGCGAGCGGGAAATGGGCCGCATGCTTCCCCTCCATGGACCTTACGCGGCCCAGGCCGGCGTGCTCTGGCGCGACAAGGACCTCTGCCGCCTCGCCGCCCGTTTTGCCCTGAGCATGGTGCACTGCGACCATTGGGAAGATGTCTTCTTCGCCTTTTTCCGCGGAAGCAACTGGGATCAACGCGGATTCGTCCAATCCATTGCGACCTGGGACTGCGCGGTCATCCTCGATCTCTGCGGCGAATGGTTCACTCCGCTGGGCCGGGAGCTGATCCTGCGGCGGATCTCCACCGAAGCCCATGGAGCGATGTGTCATGCGTCTTGGTGGTGGGAATACATGTACCACACCAACCAGATGGCGTGGATTTCTCCCGCCCGGCTTTATGGTCTCCTCATCCTGGAGCAGACCATGCCCGCACGTTGCGGGAACCACCCGAAGCCGCCGTCCCGCGTGGCGGCCCATACCGATATCGCCTGGACCAATCTGCAGGACAACCTTGAGAAATGCATGTTGCCGGACGGAGGCTATGTCGAGGGGTGCACCTATTTTACCTGGGTGGCCAGGCAGGCCGTTCTCTGCGCCCTCCTCTACGGCCGGGGACGTCATATGGATATCCGCCAACTGGTCCCGCCCGCGCTCTTCCGGACCGAGACGCTGGCCGAGATCCTCGTCTCCACGGATGACAATCAGGACATGATCCTGACCGGCGACGCCTGTGTCGCTTTCGGCGAAGCGCTCGCCTTCCTGGCCTGGCTCATGCCCCGATCCCACTGGGTCACCCTCTATCGGAAATCCCTTCGCCGGGCCGGTGCCGCTCCCATGCTCCTCGCCTTGCGATTTGACAGCGAAATACCGGCAGAGGGTCCCGACTTCGCCCCATTCCTGGAAATGCCGGATACCGGCATGATGGCCTCGGTCCGACGACTGGGGACCGAGTGGGTCAAACTCTTCATCCTCGGGAACAAGGCCGACGGCGACCATCAGCATGAGGATAAGGGCAACTTCATTCTGGAATGTGCCGGCGACAGCTTTGCCTTTGATTTTGGTGTGGTCGACTACGCCAACCCGGTGACGGAATTGCTCAAGCACTGCCAGCGCCACAATATGCTCACGCCATGGAGCGAGACGGAACGACCCAGGCCCCGGAACCCGATTCACTTGGACATCAAACCCGTCGGGCACGGGGACGGGGAATCCTTTCGCGCCTCCATGGATGTGTCTCCGGGTTGGGATGGCTGGTTCAGCCGATGGCAGCGCACCTGGGATTCATCCGCACCGGATCGACTGACCATCATCGACGATTGGTCGGTTGAACGAGGAGAGGGTGTGATCTTTCACTGGACGACGCGTCTGCCCATTCGCCTTGAAGGCACTCGAGCGGTCATCAAGGGAAGCCGGGCGACCGCGGTCCTGTCGTTTCCCGAAGAGGTCGAGGCCGTCGTCGAGGAGCTTCCGCTCATGGATCCCGGTCGACGGGCCATCGACGAGCAGCGTCGCGACATCATCCAGTTCGGCTGGACCCACGCCGCGACGCAGCCCCGGCTCACCTTGAGGCAGCGTGGCCGCAGTGGAACCCTGCGGGTCGATGTTCAATTGTCACTGAACGATTGATACAGTTGTCCGGAGACTGACCGGACCCACTCTGCACGACACAAGGGATCTTCATCATGAAACTCACTCCCATCAACAGTGCCGAAGCCGTCTTCGAACCCTTTCACGATCCCGAGATCAGCGGATTCAAGGAATGGACGGTCGAATCCGATGGCGTCCGGGGATTCAAGGTCTGGCAGAACTGGATCTGGGTACAGTGGTCGTGGGAGGCACCCGCGGATGACGGCCAGGTCGTTCACTTCCACCGGAAACTCGATCTCGATTGCTCCAATTACGACCGTCTCATAGTCTGCGTGGCCATGCCCGAGGGCAGCATGGTCAGTCTTGAAGCGGTGACCGATGCCGGTCGCCGCATCCGCCGGGGCGATCCCTTCGGTCCCACCAAGCGCGAGGAATGGCTGCCGCTCGAGGGAGCCCGGCGCATCACCTCCCTCTCCATCAGGGCACACTTTCCAAAAGGACCTTCCGGAGACGGCTGGATCTATTGGATGGCCCTCCAGAGCACCGACCGACTTCCCGCCCATCTTGATCAGTGGGCGGGCTATGATGAACGGTGGGAGAAATACCTGCAACCGCCCGAGTTTGTGCCTTCCTTCAATCCGGCTTTCGGGCTGCTTCTGAAGGCGGATGAACTTGAAGCCGTGCGCAGGGAGTTTGCCGAAACGCCGGCCGCTGATGCCATGCGGGAGGCGGCCGTTGACGCCCGAGCCGTCCGGCCCGAGAGCCTGATCGGTCAATACGTCAATATGTGGAACTCGAATTCGCTCCGACGTGAACGCGACCACGGGAAAGTCATCATGATTCACGGAGCCAACGCGGCCCAGGCGGGCATGCTCCTCAAGGACAGGGAACTCTGTCGGCTGGCCGCGCGATTCGCAATCAGCATGGCGCACTGCGAGCGCTGGGACGACTGTTTTGTCTGCTATATGCCGGGCAGTTCCTGGGAGCAGCGCAGCTTTGTCCAATCCGTCTGTGTCTTTGAAACCGCTCTGATCCTCGACCTCTGTGGCGAATGGTTCACCGATGTCGGACGGAACCTGATACTGCGGCGGATCGCCGAAGAGGGCCTCGGCAATCTGAATTTCAACACCTGGTGGTGGGAGTACATCTTCCACTGCAACCAGCTCACCTGGTTCGCCCCCGGGCGGATCCTTGGATACCTGTTGCTCGAGCGGACCATGCCCGCGAAGTGCGGCGATCACCCTCCCCCGGAAACTTCGCGGGTCGCCCCCTACACCGAACTCGCGGTCAAGGACCTGCTGGAAAACCTGCACCACATTCTCCTGCCCGACGGCGGCTACGTCGAAGGGCCCACCTATTTCACCTGGGTCATCCGCCAGGCCTTCGTTTCCCTGCACCTCTATGCCCGGGCCCGCGGCCGCACCCTGGCCGAGGTCATGCCCACCCAGATCAAGTCCACCGCGGTCATGGCGGAGGTCCTCTATTCTACGGACGATCGGCAGGATATGATTCTGATCTGCGATGCGATGTATGCCTTTCCCGAAGCCCTTGCCTACCTCGCCGCCTACCTGCCGGACAGTCACTGGGTGAACATTTATCGGAAACAATTGTCGCGTGCCGGGGCCGCTCCGTCGCTTCTCGCCATGAGTTTGTCGGCGGATATCCCCGAGTCGGGGCCGCCCCTGCGGCCCTTTGTCGACATGCCCGAGACCGGGATGATGTGCTCGGTCCGTCGCCTGCAGGGAGAATTCGTCAGACTCTTCCTCATGGGCAATCGGGCCGGAGCCGGTCATACCCATGAAGACAAGGGCAGTTTCGTCCTTGAGTTCGCCGGTGATACATTCGCCCAGGAATTTGGAGTGGTCGACTACAGCAATCCGCTGACCGAGTCGCTGAAGCATGCCCAGCGCCACAACATGCTCACGCCTCTGTCGATGGATGAGCGTCCCTCCCCGGCCTGCCCGATCCTGTCCGCCATCCGGCCGACCGGCGCCGGGGACGAGACCCGATTCCATGCCGCGATGGATGTCAGCCCCGGATGGGAAGGCTGGTTCAGGAAATGGATACGCACCTGGGACTCACCGACCCCCGATGAACTCGTCATCACCGATGAATGGGCTGTGGAAAAGGGAAACGGCGTTGTCTTCCACTGGACCACGACTCTCCCGATGAAACGCGAAGATAACACCATTATCATCGAAGGCAGGCGCGGTATTGTCGAGATCACCATTCCACCTGGAACAGAAGCAATCATCGAGGCACTGCCCCTGATGAACCCCGACCGCCGGGCGATTGACGAACTTCGTCGCGAAATGGTGCGTTTCGGCCTGACCCACGCCGAAACCCAGCCCCGATTGCGGATTATCAAACAAGGAAAAGGCGGGATTCTGCAGGTCAGAGTTCAGTTGAGGCTCAAGTCGTAGACGGCAAAGGGAACCTCCGCATCAGTAGATCCGGGAGGTCTCTCCGCCATCGATTGGCAGGGCCGTACCGTTGACGATCTCAGCGGCGTCCGAACAGAGCCAGGCGATCATTTCCCCTACTTCCTCAGACTCGCCGAATAGCCTGGTG
This sequence comes from Opitutaceae bacterium, assembly GCA_041395105.1. NCBI lineage: Bacteria > Pseudomonadati > Verrucomicrobiota > Opitutia > Opitutales > Opitutaceae > Opitutaceae bacterium. The sequence goes on from JAWLBB010000003.1 coordinate 405,884, forward strand.
GCCGAATGGCGCTCGTGATGGGGGCAGGCCTCGGCATCAATCAACCTCTTGTTGGCCCATATGCTTCCGCCTCGCCCGTCCAAACCTGCGATCGGACGGCAAGGGAGCGACCGGACCCACAATTGACGGTGTCCAACTTCTCCACCGGCCGGAACCCGGCCACAACGCCAATCGGCGACTCTCTGCGACTTTTCTGCCGGCAACCGGGTTCTGTATTCGAACAGCACGAAAATCCCCAACCCATCCGAACCATGAAAAAGTCAAATCCACTCTCAGCCATCAGCCGTCTCGCCATTCTGACTGCCGCCGTCATCGCACCGTCCTTCGCGTCCGCTGCCGGATCCGTGACCGACGGGTTTGCTCGCGCGGCGGATCGCGAATATGTCGAGGTCAACCTGGACCGGAATCTCATTGAACTGGCCCTCGGCATCGTGGCCTCGAAGGAACCCGCCCTCGCCGCCACTTTCCAGGATATCGACCGGGTCAGCGTCAGGGTGATCGGCCTGGACGAAAGCAACCGGAGCGCTTCGCTCGCGCGGGTCGGCGAAATCCGGACCACCCTGGAGTCGGACGGATGGACCTCGATCGTGTCCGTCAACGAAGGCCAGGGGGGCGACAATGTATCCATTCTGGCCCGTGTTGTCGACGATGCCATCACCGGTCTCGTCATCACCGTGATTGACGCGGAAGACGAAGTCGTGGTCATCGATATTTCCGGACGAGTCAAAACCGAGCAGATCGCCGCCCTTATCGACCGCCTGAACATCGAAGGGCTCGGTGACCTCTCCAATCTCCTGGAGGAAGTCTGAACCGGTCACCTTGCCCGACCCAAAGCCACCATGTCCTCAAACAAGACATCCCACCGCGGCCGTCGATTCCTTCTTTGGACGCTCGGTACCATCGTCGTCACCTCTTTCCTCCTGGTCTTTGCCGTCTCCCGGATTTTCCGGGTCGACCGGAACGCCGCCCGGTTACGCGATGACTTTGTTCAATCCGTCAATGCCTCCGTCAGTTGTCAGGTGCAGTTCAATCTCGGACCGGCCGTCCTCGCTCCGGCGAGACTGATCCTCGGACTAGTCGAGGAAGTGCCACCCGAGGCCCGCCTGGCGATTTCCGCGGCCCGCCGGGCTTCGGTCGGCGTCTACACGATCGATTGTGCCGGAGGCTCGGTCGATCCGGATGCCCTGTTTGATTCGGCCACCCGAAAGATGGATGCCCGCGCCTGGAGCCGGATCGTCGCCGTTCGTGACGGCGATGAGTCCGTCATGATTTATCTGCCGCGAGAGTGGTCGGCCGATGATGAGGTCAATCTCTGCATCGCGGTCTGCGACGGGCAGGAACTCGTTCTGGTTTCCGCCAGAATCCGGACGGAACCCCTGCTCGCACTCGCTTCGATGCACCTGCCCGCGAATTTCCTCGGACCGATCTGAAAACGCGAACGCACCGATCCGGGAAGACGGGTTTCGACCGGTACCCATATCACTCTCACAACCGATAGGCTTCGATCGCCGTACCGCCCAGAACACGGGCCTGTTCATCGGTCGACAGGTTCGTCAACCATCCAAATACCAGGTCTCGCCAACGCTGGTAGCCGCAAGCCACCAGACAGACCGGCCAATCGGAACCAAACATCAATCGCTGGGGTCCGAAGGCATCCAGGACGATCTCGAAATACGGCCTCAACTGCTCCCCGGTCCAGGAAAGGAAATCCGCTTCCGTCACCATGCCTGACAACTTGCAGAAGACATTGGGTCGACGCGCCAGATCACGAACGTGTGTCTGCCAGGGCTCCATCAGCCCGTCCCGGATCCGGGGTTTGGCGATATGATCGAGGATGAAGACCTGTTCCGGATGCCGATCCACCAGACGGATCGCCGCCGGGAGTTGGTGTTCCACGACCAGGAGATCATAGGCCAATGAGATGCGCTTCAACGCCCGAATGCCCCGATTGAAATCGTCACACTCGACCAGGGCGTCATCCGGTTCCGATTGAAGACCGTGCCGGATACCCTTCAGCTTCCGCATCGTTGCCAGTGATTCCAGATCGGATTCCAACCGGGGTGACCTAAGATCGACCCACCCCACCACTCCCCGGATAAAGTCGTTCCGAGCCGCCAGATCCATCAACCACCGAGTCTCGACCAGGCTTTGTCGCGCCTGCACGGAGACCACGCCGTCGACACCCGCCGACGCCATCTCCCGCTCCAGGTCTTCCGGCAGGAAATCACGGCGGATCTTCTTCAGGGAATCGCCGATCCAGCCATACTCCTCCGGATCGTATCGCCAGAAGTGGTGGTGGGCATCGATCGTCACTGATTCGGGCATGGCGGCATCCCAGGATGTCAGGGAATAGGGAATTCCATGGTGAAGATCCAGCGGGGTGTCCATCCTTCAGTTCCCGGACAAGGCAAGACGAGGCTTCGGGCAGGGTGGTCGCCCTCATCGGTTTCCCAATCGACCGGGAATTCAGGTCGACACTTTCGCGGACAATTCCCAGGGTGGATCGCTGGCATCAGCAAATCCATGACCCCCGAATCCATCGCAGCCGAATTTGAAGTTCCCGGGCAGGTTGTCACCGTCCTCAGCATCGACAGCGGCAACGTCAACGACACCTACCGGGTGATTAAACGGACCACGTTCTCCGAGGTTCAGTTCGTCCTCCAGCGGATCAACCAGGCGGTTTTTCCGCGACCGGACCTGGTCATGGCGAACATGAAGGCAATCACGGATTTCGGTCACCGGCGCCTGGAGGAGCAACTGGCCACCTCCAACCGGATCTGGCAACTGCCCAAGGTCATCCCGACGGTGACGGGCAAGGACTTTTTCATCGACGAGAACGGCAGCTACTGGCGGGCGCTCTCCATGATCGCCTCGGCCTCATCTCACGAACAGGTGCTCAATGTCGAGCATGCCTATGAAGCCGGCTATGTGCTGGGCCATTTCCAGCGGATCATCGCCGATTTTCCCGCCGACCACCTGGCCGACACCCTTCCCGGCTTCCACATCACCCCCGGCTACCTGAAAACCCACGACAGAGTTATTGAGACCGAGAAGGCTCGGCAGAAGCTGAAGGCGTCCTCCGAAGCCCGCCGGATCGAAGAATTCATCCAGGAAAGGCGAGGCTTCGCCTCCGTGCTCGAAGACGCCCGCGAGCGGGGCGAGTTGCAGCTGCGGCCCATCCATGGCGACCCCAAGATCACCAATATCATGATGGACGAAATCACCGGCAAAGGAACCGCCATTGTCGATCTGGACACGGTGAAGCCCGGCTTGATCCACTATGATTTTGGCGACTGTGTCCGCTCCGTCTGCAATCCGGCGGGCGAGGAAGCGAGCGACCTGAAGGACGTCGTGGTCGATCTCGACTATTTCGAGGCACTGGTGCGCGGCTACCTCAAGCAGGCCCGCAACTTCCTGACCGACTGGGACCGCAAGTACCTCTACGATTCGGTCCGCCTGATCACCTTCGAACTCGGCCTGCGCTTCTTCACCGACTACCTCGCGGGTGACGTGTATTTCAAGACGAATTACGCCGCGCAGAACCTGAACCGCGGCCGGGTCCAGATGAAGCTTTGCGAGAGCATCGAGACCCGCGAGTCCATGCTCCGGCGGGTGCTGGAGAGCGTCTGACCCGAATGGTACTGAGTGAGGGGGTATCTTCAACTCAGAACAGGTAATTGTTCTTCTGGTGTAGTCGCCCCAGTCTCTTGGGGCGTATCGCCGTGGGTTCGCGGCAAGAGACTGCCGCGGCTACATTTCTTGATCCGTCCCGCACCCCCACTAACTTGGTGCCATTCGCTTCTGACCCCTATTTGCGTTTGATCAGATTGAACCAACTCGACGGCGGCAGGGGACTCCGGGAGCCGAAGTTGCGCACCCGGGTCGGGGTCTCGCAGACATAGAAGACATCCGGGTCGATTCGCTGAACAAGCTCGAGGGCTTCTGGCATCCGCCGCCGCTCGCAGATGATATGCAGTTCGCTGACCGGCCCACGGGCCCCTTCTCCCTCGTAGCGTGTCACCCGGAAGCCGTTTTCCCGCAACGAAGCAGCGATTTCGAGAGCAAGCCGGGCGGTGAATATCCGTAGGATGGCGTGACCCAAGGCAAGCTTCTTCTCGAGCATGATGCCGACCACGTTCCCGGTGGAGAATCCGAACGCGTAAAAGACCAGCAGCCAGGGTCGATCAAGAACCGTGTTCAGAACCGCGGCGATCACGACCAGCCAGATGGTGACCTCGAAGAGACCCAGAACGAAAACCAGGGCGACCCGGCCCTGAACCGTCGCGATCGTGCGGACCGTTCCGATGGAAACGTCCAGGACCCGGGCAAAAAAGACAACCACGGCAAGCAGGCCGATCGGCAGACTGTTCAGGTCGAGTTCCATTCAGAGCGAGGATGCAGGCTTCTCTACCGGGAGCAAGTGCCTCCCTCGGCAATCGGTTTCGGGAAAACCCACCGCGTCGTCCGGTCAGGATGCATGAACCCCACGCGGGTCTGAATCCGTCGTCCAGCCTGACTCAAACCAAAGGTAGGATACTGGAATGGCACCTGGTTGGCAGAGGTTGAGGGAAACGTCCCGGGCCTCGGTCGTGCTTCCCGACACCATCGAGATGGGCCGGGACGGGTCGATGGCGCGCCCGGCGGTCACGCCCCACCGCCAGATCGGTCCCATCAGGTTGGGTGTCACCGCCGGGCGCACCGTTCCGACAGTCAATGGCGGACTCGACAATCAGCCCCTCAACCAGGTGCCGTTCCAGCAGGCTGCGTTCTGTTTGGTGAATCAAAAGAATACGTAGTTTGCTACGGCTTGTTTTCCTGTCCAAAACCCTACGGTCCATGCTACGTTTTGTTTGGTGCCGCCACCGTGCTCCACCATGAGCCTGCCGAATGGCTCCGCCGCGGTTCGTCCGGACCGCGACGCTTCCGATGACAGGCCCGTGCGCCGGGAAAGGGAGCGGCCGTCAAGACAGGGGCGGTGCGCTCAGCGCCGGAAGCCGCCGAGTTCCCCGAGGTGGACGGCTCCATGGCCCGCCAGGGCGCTCCGGACCTCCTCACTCGGATTTCCGTAGACAGCCAGGCCGGTCGGCTCCAGACAATCGAGAAATCGTTCCGCATACTTCTCGCCGAAAGTCGCGATATGGACCATGGCGGCGGCCGAATCCGCATAGCTCTCGATGATATGACAGGAGGTTCCGTCCGGGCTGATGTACCACTCGTAGATGAGTGTGCCGGGTTCGTTGGACGCGGTGGCTTTGGACATCTCGGCGCAGAGGGCGCGCAGGGTCTCCTGTTTGCCGGGCTTCACATTCAACTTCAGGTGCCAGGTGATTCGATTCGAGGCCATGGTGAGGTTCGACAGGGGTTTATCTTTCCGAGTTGCAGGGCTGGAACTGTCCGATTTTTGTGAATGCTGGACCGCTGCGTGGCGAGGAAAATCCTGAAGGAGATACCCGGGGTGCCGGGCAGCGGGCTGGACGACGGACGGCTCGGATGACGGTTCCTCCGTTGACGATTTGACCGCCGGGGAGCAGTCTCCGCAAATCATGAAAGACCTGAAGAACCGGATAGAGACCTGGCTCGCCTCGATCGAGCCGGGAAGTCGGTTGCTTCGGGTCTGGTCACTTGGCGGGGGCACATCTTCCGGAATGACCGCGTTCCGCTTTTCGAGCCGTGGTGAAACCCGGACCCTTGTCCTCCGCCAGCCCAACGACTGGACATTGGAAAACCGTCCCGGGACCGTGCGCAACGAGTTCCGACGACTCCGGGCGCTCCACCAGGGCCATATCGCCGTCCCGCATGCCGTCTTTTGCGACGAATCGGGAGCCGTTTTCGGTCGACCCGGACTGGTGATAGACTACATCAAAGGCCGCCCCGAATTCGAGCCCGGAGACATGGCTCAATATCTTCGGCAATACACCCGGCAACTGGCGGACATCCACCACTTCGACCTGACGAACAAAGAGCTGGTCTTGTTGGAGGCACCGGCAATCGACATTGATCCGCGCGCGGACGACCGAATCGCCGCGGCCGAGAAAATCTACCGGGTGGATTGCATCTACGCCGCCTTGACCGACCATGCCGGTCGGACTTCCGGCAATGATGAGATGCTCCTGCACGGCGATTACTGGCCCGGCAACACCCTCTGGCGGGACGGATCGCTGGTGGCGGTAATCGACTGGGAGGAAGCGACCAGAGGGGATCCGCTTCACGACCTTTCGATTGCGAGGCTCGACCTGTGGTTTGCCTTCGGTCGGGGCGCCGCCCAGGCCTTCACGGAGTATTATCAGGCCCTCAACCCCATTGACATGACCCTTCTGCCACTCTGGGACCTGCGCGCGGCACTCCGACCGGTGGGTAATCTCGAAGTCTGGGCAACCTGCTACGGGCCGATGGGGCGCCCCGACATCACGCTTGATCGGATGAAGGCGGCGCACATCGAATTCGTCGACCAGGCCTTTGAGGCCCTGCGGGCGCTTTGACGGACTAGGGCGAATCGACATTCAAATTGCGCTGCTGGTGAGAAGAGAAGCGGAAGCAGCGCAAGGCGGTGGCACGGAAGGCGTGCTGGAAGCACGTGTCCGTGCCACCAACGCCGCGACCTTCCGCTTCGCTCATCCTTCGGACGGGTCTGCGGAAGCGCTCAGCCGCGTTCCTTTTGCGACAGAAGCCCTTCAAGGGATTCTCGCCGCAAAAGCGCCTTGCTGAGGCCCTCCCGCAGTTCCCGCCAGCGCACAATTTGAATGTCGATTCGCCCTAGTGGTCGCGACTGCCTGCCATCAGTTTCGATTGCGGCGGATCATCTGCAGAAAGAGCGACTCCACCCTGGATCGCGCCCAGGGTGTTTTCCGCAGGAACTTGAGACTGGATTGAACGCTTGGGTTATCGTTGAAGCAATTGATTCGGATACGTGCGCCCAATTCCTCCCATCCATAATGATCCACCAGGTCATTCAGAATCGCCTCCAGGGTCATCCCGTGGAGGGGATCGTTGCTTTTCGGGTTTGTCATCAGGCGTCTGTTCCCAACATTCCTGCCGCCTGCTCCATCCACGGTTTGGTCAGCGGAAGAATGGCCTGGGCCGCGGGTCGATTGGGCCTGGTCAGTATTGACCCGTGCTGAGAAGGACCAGGGTGCAGGCCTCGATCACGGCAATCCCCTTCGATTCAAGCAGCTGCTGAAACTCGGGATTCTCCGTGCCGGGGTTGAAGATGACCCGCCTGGGTTTGAGGCGGATTACGTAATCCGAGATATCCGCCTGGAAACGCGGCCCGATGTAGAGGGTCACCGTATCGACATCCGGAACCGCGGGTTGGCCCGTCACGACGGGGATGGTTCCGATGGTCCCGGCGGCGCGGCCCACCGCAACGACTTCATGATGATGGTCCGCCAACATTCGCACCGCTTTGTTCGCGTAACGCTCCTCGTTGTCACTCGCCCCCAATACCAGAGTCTTCATCGTTTGGATAATTGCCCGGAGTCTGGTCCGGGAACGAGCCGGTTCCAATCACAAAACCGCCGTCATCCGGCAGACCTGCATTCCGCCGGTAGTCCGGTCGACGCCACGGCGCCAACCGAACGGCATAGGAGGAATTCGTAGATTTGACGGATTCCTGCTTGGTTTCTGGTTCCGGCTCAAATACAACGACTCAGGATTAGAATGTATTGTGGCATGCAGGAGTGTTTCTTGTGGAAACCCAGCTGGCACTCGAGCTGGAATCCGGGCGTCGCAACGCCAGCCCAATCCTGCGGCCCGCATGCCATAAGCGGCGCTGCAAACCCCAAGCATATATTCTTATGAGCAGTCCCCGAATCGTTCGTTTGCCCGAACACATTGTCGAAATTGTGAGCGATGCCGGAGAGGGCGCCCAGAAGGCGGCTCTTGCCTTTGCCCAGATCTGCGCGAAGGCCGGCAACGGACTCTGGACGGTCGAGATCATCCCATCAGAGATTCAGCCTCCGCCCCATACCACCGGCAGTGCGAGCGGCAATCGCATCCGTTTGGCCGAGCGCAGTGAGGTGACCAACGCGGGCGACCGTGCCAATGTTGTTTTCGCCTTCAACGAGATGGCCCTTCTATCGCGCATCGAGGCGGAGAGCCTGGCCGATGATGTGATGGTGCTGATCGACAACCAATGGGCCACCCACGCGATTGAGAAGTATCACGACAGCTACCGCGAAGTTCTGGCCCGGGCCAGGTCAATGGGCGCCCGGGTCATCGAGATTCCGCTTGAGAGCGAAACCCTGCGTCACACCGACGACCCCAATCGCGGCAAGAACATGTTTGCCGTCGGTCTGCTCTGTGCCCTCTACAGCAAGGAACTTCGGATCCTCCAGGAAATCATCCGCACCATTTTCAAGAAGAAGACGCGCGATGTCATCGAGACAGCCGTGAAACTGGCCGCTGCGGGTTACGACTACGGCCTGGCAAACTTCGAAGAGCGTTACGAGATCCAGGCGCTCCCGTCGGACATCCCGAAGGTGGCAATGAACGGAAATACCGCTCTGGCCCTAGGTGCCGTTGCCGCCGGCTTTGAATTGTGTTCGATGTACCCGATCACTCCGGCCACATCCGCTTCACACGCCCTGGCGGAGATCTTTGAAGAGTTCGGCGGATTCGTCCACCAGGCCGAAGACGAGATCGCTGCCATCGGTGTCGCCCTGGGCGCATCCTACGCCGGCAAGACCGCCCTGACCATGACCTCCGGTCCGGGCATGGCCCTGAAGACCGAGTTCCAGGGGCTGGCTGTCATGACGGAGACGCCCCTTGTCATCGTCGATGTTCAACGGGGCGGCCCGAGCACCGGCCTGCCCACCAAGATTGAGCAGGGAGACCTCCTGCACTGCCTTTACGGTGCCCCCGGAGACGCGCCCAAGGTCGTGATTGCACCGAGCACGATCGAAGAGTGCTACTATATCCTCTCTGTCGCCCGGAAGATCGCCGAGGAATTCCGTATGCTTGTGATCGTGCTTTCGGACGCCAATCTGGCCACCGGACGCCAACTCTTCGCCCGGCCCGACGTCGCCTCGACTCCCCGGCGTCCCCCGATGGACCTCAACCCGATCGCCCCGGGCACCCTGCCCTATGACTGGGATCCGACCACCGGACTCTCGCAGCGACTCATACCCGGCCAGCCCGGCGGCATGGGCATCACCACTTCACTCAACCACGACCGCAACGGCAAGGCCTGTTACGATTCCGAACGCAACCAGCGCGGTCACGCCATGCGCAGCCGCAAACTTGCCGCCCTCCAGAAAAGCCTGCACCCGCCGACAATCCACGGACCCGATTCAGGCGATCTCCTTGTCGTCGGTTGGGGCAGCACCCGCGGGACGATCGAAGAAGCGGTTGACCGGGCCCGACTGGAAGGGCTCGAAGTCTCCTCGGTCAACATTCAGTTCCTCAGTCCCTTCCCCCCGGGACTAAAGGAGATTTTCTCGCGTTTCCGGAAGATCATTACAGTCGAACTGAACTACAGCGACGATTGGGACGACCCGTTGATCACCCATGAGAACCGCCGCTACGGGCAATTGGCCTGGGTCCTGCGCGCCTACACCCTGCTTGACATTGATTGTTACGCGCGCGTGCCCGGCCGGCCCTTCATGCCGGTTGAAATCTACGAAGAGATCCGGCGCTGTATCGGGGCCGACCAGGATGCCCCGGAATCCCTGTTAGCCACGTCCGAAGCCAAAGGAGGAAATTGACCATGTCGACGATCATTGACGACTGCCTTGAAGAGACTTGCGCCATCGAATCCCATACGCTGGCCGATTACGAGTCCGAGATACCCCGGTGGTGTCAGGGCTGCGGTGACCATGGGGTCCTCGCCGCGTTGCAGCGGGTCCTGCGCAAGAACAACCTCGACCCGGAAAACGTCGTTTCGGTCTCGGGAATCGGTTGTTCCAGCCGCCTGCCGCATTACCTGAAGACCTACGGATTCCATGGAATCCACGGGCGCGCCCTGCCCATCGCGACCGGCGTCCGCCTGTCCCGCCCGGAACTCAATCTCATCGTCACGATGGGCGACGGGGATTGCTTCAGTATTGGCGGCAACCACTGGCTGCACGCCATCCGCTACAATATCAATGCCGTCGTACTCGTACTCGACAATGAGATTTACGCCCTGACCAAGATGCAGGTCTCCCCAACCACCCCGGATGGCTGGCGCACCAATACGACGCCCAAAGGGACCTATCTCCAGCCGCTCAACCCCCTCAGTGTGGTGGTCGGCATGACCAATGTCTCGTTTCTCGCCCAGTCGGCCACCTGGTTGCCCGCCCACCTCGATGAGACAATCGAAAAGGCGTTCGATCACCACGGACTTTCCTTTGTCCGCATTCTCCAGCGTTGCCCGGTCTTCATGCCGAAAGCCTTCGGAGAAGGTGGGGCTCACTTTCCCATCGTTTTCCTGGAGAACCCTGAGGGAATCCCGATCGACCCCAGCCTGCTCAAGCGCGGACCGAGCCAGCCGCACAATCACCGCGACATCAATGAAGCCCAGCGGGTCGCCGTCACGGTCGATCCGGCCCCGATGGGTTTGATCTACCGCAATCCCGACGTGCCGACCTACGAGGATATCCGCTGGGGCCGGCAGGAAAGACCCGATCATGAGACCTTCGTCCAGCGGCTGGACCGGGCCCTCGACCGTTACGCCGTCTGATTCAAGCGATGTCCACCATGCACGATCAGATCCTCCAACCCGCATCGGATGTCTGGCGTCACCACTGCGCCGCTCTGGTTGACGCCCTCACCCAGGCTATCCGCGAACTGGACCGACTCGTCCGCCTGGACGAATACCACCGCCACGGGCACGATCCCCAGGACCTCGAGAAGGCGATCGGCCCGCTCGGCTCGTCCGCCCTCGATCTGAACGCGCTCTCACGGATCCTGGGCGAGAGCACGCGGACGCGCGCGATGGCGCCCGACCGCCTCGAGCGGGTCCAAAGGCTCCTGAAGGAACTCGGCGAAATGAAGGCACGGTGTGTCACCGATCCCCACACCTGCGCTTCAATCGAGATCGACGAGGATGAGAACACCATTCATGAGGCGGCCGAGAATCACCTCAACCGGATGGCGACCGTCTTTCGTGCCTTGCGCATCGCCCAGCTGGAAACCCGCTCGAAGTACGACCCGGGAACCCATGATGCGGTCTTCAGCAGTTTCGACTGGCGGCAGCTCAGCCCGGCCGAACTCAGGCTGTGTCCCCCTTTCCTCGTCATCGCCCGTCTGAACCGGGAAACCGGCCCTCAACTGCGCAAGATGATGTCGTTGCTCGAGAGCCGGAAGCCGGTCAAGATCGCCGCCCTGCGATCCAGCTTCAGCAAGTCCTATTCGAGTACTTCCGATACCAGCGTTCCCGCCAGCATGGCGCTTGAGACCCTTCCGCTCGCCATGCGTGGTGTCAGTTTTGTGCAGACCTGCATTGCGGCACCGGATTTTCAGAAACGCATCTTCGACGGCCTGACCTCCCCGCGACCGGGCGTTATCTCGCTGCTCTGCCGCCGCGACGACGAAGCGCATGAAGCTTTTGTCCTGCGGGCAGAGCGGGCCATCCACTCCCGGGCCTTCCCCATCTGCGTCTACGATCCTGATCGGGCCCATGGTTTTGTGACCTGCTTCGATCTTTCGGCCAATCCGTCTCCGGAGACTCTCTGGATTTCAGAAACCTTCAGCGCACCGGACGAGAACGGCGAAATCCGCAAGCACACCGAACCCTATACGTTCGCCCATTTTGCCGCGGGCGAGGAAGAGTTCGCATCCGAGTTCACCGCGATCGATCCGGCGGTTCCAGCCGACCACCTCATCCCCATCGCCGACTATCTCGACCTCACCCGCCGGCAGCGGGTCGGTGTGCAACCCGTCCTGACGCGACACCACGCCGGGCAGGCGATCGACCGCAGGGTGGTCTCTCAGGTCATGGTCACCCAGACCGGGGATCGGCTCCATCTCTGGAGGACGCTCCAGGAGATCTCCGGAATCAACAACCCTTACGTCAACACGACCCGTTCCGCCTTGAGCAAGGAATTCGGTGTGCAGCAAAAGGCACTCCTGGAGAGCCTGCAAAGGGACATGGAGAAGGCCGCCTCCCATCGCGAGCAGGTCGCGGTGGCCGCGGCGGTGCGCAAACTCGTGGCCCACCTGACCGGAGTTGATGCCTCGGAAATCGACCTCCGGGGGATCCTGCCGCCCCCTTCCGAAGCCGTCACTTCCCCGCCCTGAAATCCGCGGGGGCCGTGTCCGAGCCGGTCGGCGACCCGAGTGGGCGTGGCCTGTCCACGCCTCTCCGCGACCGTTCCCGGACCGGGGCTAGGGCGAATCGACATTCAAATTGTGCGCTGGCGCGAACTGCGGGAGGGCCTCAGCAAGGCGCTTTTGCGGCGAGAATCCCTTGAAGGGCTTCTGTCGCAAAAGGAACGCGGCTGAGCGCTTCCGCAGACCCGTCCGAAGGATGAGAGCGAAGCGGAAGGTCGCGGCGTTGGTGGCACGGACACGTGCTTCCAGCACGCCTTCCGTGCCACCGCCTTGCGCTGCTTCCGCTTCTCTTCTCACCAGCAGCGCAATTTGAATGTCGATTCGCCCTAACACTATTCGGCGAACTGGAAGACCTCCTGACCTTCGTGTTCCACGGCAGTCAGGGTCTTGCGGATGAAGAGGCTGCGGTGCATGGCGGTGGGGCCGGCCGCGATCAGGGCGTGCCGGTGGGCATCGGTCCCGTAACCCTTGTGCTTCGAAAATCCATAGTCCGGATACGCAGAATCGAGCGAATCCATCAGGCGGTCGCGGGTCACCTTGGCCACGACCGAAGCCATCGCGATGACGAGCGAGCGGGCATCTCCTTCGACAAACGCGCGATGGGGGAATCCCAGGTTGCGGACGGGCCGTCCATCAACCAGGACTCTCCAGTCCGTGATGCATTCGCCGGGCATCAGGTCGGATGATTCGACCGGGTCGAAGAGCGGATCCGGCGCATGGGCGCGGATCTGCCCCAGTCGGAGCACATTGAGGATGGCCCGGCGCATCGCGAGGGTGGTCGCGCCGAGTATGTTGACCTGTTCGATCTCCTCGACCGAGCCCATCCCGGATGCAAACAGGATCCGGTGTTCGGACATCAGCCAGTTCATCCGGCTGTAAAGTCGCTCGCGCTGATCGACGCTCAACTGCTTGGAGTCGTTGATCTGACCCGCATGACGCCGGCACCAGTCGCTTTGCAGAAATCCATTGTCGATCAGGACGGCCGCGGCGACGACCGGACCCGCCAGTGCCCCGCGCCCGGCCTCATCCACCCCGATCAGGCCGAGCCGACCCTTGATCTGGCGCAGGTCGAACCCCCGGATCCGTTTCGAAGCCATCGATCCCTTCTCCTCAGGAACGCCGGAAAGGCACCTTCTCCGCGGGTTTCGGCAGTGGAAGTTCGTGGAGCTTGCCGGCTGCTTCCACCACCTCGTAGGCGGTCCTGAAATGCAACTTGGCAAATTCCCGGAGTGCGGTGGCCCCGAGTCGATCGACAATGGACCGCGCTTGTTTCTTGACGAGGGCACCCGCGCCCTTGAGCAGCTTCTCACCCGCACGCTCGGAGAGTCTGGCCATCTGTCGGACGAATTCGGCGCGGGCGACGACGGAAGCCGCTGCGACCACCGGATCCTCCTCGGCTTTGGTCCGCATCCGCAACTCGAAGGCCGGCGACGCAAAATACCCGGACACCAGGTCCTTCTTGGTGAACTGATCGAGAAGCCCCCACGGCACCGACCGGACGGCAAGCGCCTGTTCCAGCGCCTTGGCGTGCTGCCAGGCCAGAAGCTTGTTCAGATTGGCCCCCGGACGGGACATCAACTCATTGTAGCGCGCCATGCCGCAGAAAGTCGTCTTCACGACCACGCCGCGGGTGGCGCGTATGCGTTTGTCGAGCGCGAGGATTCGGAGGTCCGTGATGGTCTTGCTGTCGCGGATCCCGGCCTGAACCCAGTCCCGGATATCGTCCGGGCCGGCAATGACGCAGGCCGAGACAATCGGACCGAAAAGATCACCCTTGCCGCTTTCATCGAGTCCGGCATGGGCCTCGTACCAATCGGGATGAAGCACCTCGTCGTACCCGAAGCGGGCCTCCCCGGTGACTTCGGGCTCGAGCGTGTTGATGATGAAATCCTCGGTGTCCTTGCCCTGGATGACCAGCTTTCCGCTTTCGTAGCCCACGATGTTGACCCGCGGTCCCTTGAATGCGAACCGGGCGTAATCGACCGCATAAGCCTCCCACATGCGGGCGGCGCAGATCGCCCTGACCCGCTCGAGCTTGTCCTGGTCGAGCTTGATCGTGTAGAGCGTCTTCGGTTTGGGTTTGTCGTCCGCGACGTCCGCCTTCCGTTTCATTGACCCAGAGTGAACACAGGATCTTCGGGAACGCACCAAAAATTGATTTGGAAAGTCGCCCCCGACCGCGTTTCGTCACTCGGTCCACCATAAAGTGGACTCGCCATGGCACTCAATTTCGACTCAAACCCACGCGAGCTCATCGACAAATTCCGCCTCCACCTCCACCGCTGGTACCGGAAGGAGCATCGGCGTCTGCCCTGGCGAAACCGTCCCGACGTCTATCAGACGGTCGTTTCGGAATTCATGTGCCAGCAGACCCAGATCACCACCGTCCTTCCCTACTTCGAGCGCTGGATGATCTCATTTCCGGATTTCGCCACCCTGGCTCGTGCGTCCGAGGAAGAGGTCCTCAAGCATTGGGAAGGCCTCGGCTACTATCGGCGGGCCCGGTATCTTCATGCCGTTGCCCGCAAACTCAATGGGATGAACCCACCCCGGACGGCCCCGGAATGGGCAAAGCTTCCCGGTATCGGACCCTACACGGCCGCCGCCATCGCCAGCATCGCCTTTGGCCGGGCGGTCGCCTGCGTCGACGGTAATGTCGTCCGCATTCTCAGCCGGCTGGCGGGTGTTGAGCAGCCTTTTACCAACGGGGGCGCCGCCGTCAAGGCGTTCACCCCGCTGGCCGACAGCCTGATGGATGACGACAATCCCGGCACCCACAATCAGGCCATGATGGAACTCGGGGCCACCGTCTGCCTGCGAAAGAAACCACTCTGCATGCTCTGTCCGGTTCAGTCCTTCTGCCGCGCCGGACCGGGCGGTTACGCCGACCGACTCCCCAGGATCCAGCGGGAAACCACGATCAAGCAGGAAGTGGACAGAGTGTGGATCATCCGCCGGGGCCGGCTCCTGCTTCATCGCCTTCCCGAAGAATCCAGCCGGATGGCACGACTCCATGAACTCCCAACGGCCGCCGAGGCCGGCGTGGCTCCAACCTCGCTGAAGCAATACCCCTGCAAGATCCGGCGACGGTCCATCACCCGTTACCGCATCACCGAACGCATCTGGTTTCCACCCGACAATGCCAAAGTGACGGTACCGATCAAAGGCACGGATGCCTGCCAATGGGTTCCGCTCGACCAGGTCGAAGCCATCACCCTGTCCGGTCCCCACCGCCGCTGGGTAAAGGAGTTCCTGGCGGAGCGGGCCGCACCTACCCTCTGATCACGTCTTCAAGATATCGCTTCGACTCGACGACATCCGCCGCGCTGAGTCGGGGAGAAAGTTCCAGGACGAGGACGTGGTCCGGCCGGACAAAACGCCGGACCATGCCGAAATCGACGGAACCGGTCCCCGGAACCGCGTGATCCCGTCCGTCGCGCACGTCGTGCAGATGGAATCCCGCCAGGTGGCCGTTATTGGCCTCCAGGATGGACTCATGATCGGCAACCCCGAGTTCCTGCTTCAATTGGGCATGACCGGTGTCATGCCAATAGACGAGTTGACTGGTCTCGACCGTTCCGTCGAAGAGTTCCCCGATGGACGCATCCAGAGGGAGCTCATCCAGCCGCTCCCGGTTTTCACATCCGATCCGGATACCATGGCGGCCGGCATAAGCATTCAGGGGGACCAGGCTGGAACGGACCCGGGCCCAATATGACGGTGAGCGCCGGGCGACCTTCGCGAGGACATCCATCCAGATGGCCTGCATCCGACCGACCTCACCGACCGGCAACCTCCCCTTCTCCAGGCGACGGATGGTTCTGGCCACGGGATTGACCAGGGGAAATCCAACCGAGCCCAGGTGCGCGACCATGATCGGGGCCCCCACCTGGACCGCGAAGTCGATCGTCTTGCAGGAGTAACGATACCATTGACGGACCTCGGAAAGGCGGGGAGCGGACGGCTGATGGAGGTTGGGGGCCGCCGAGATGATCCCCGGAGGGAGGGGGCAGAAATTGTGAACCGATGACACCTTGACCCAACCTTCACTCACTGCCTTGAGGATTCCCGCCACCAGAGTAACCCGGATACCGTGGCTCAGTTCGATCCGATCGAACCCCAGATCAACGATTTCCCGGGCCATGGCATAACCATCGCTGTGACGGGCGGAGTTCCAGCAGGTTGAAAGCGAGAGAGGAAGCATGTCCGGTCAGGCAAAAAAAAGGTCTTTCCGTCTGCTGACAGGAAAGACCCTTGGGAATTGGTGGCGAGGTCATGTCGGACCCGCCTTGAGGCTATTCAGCTGTCGTAACGCTGGCGGAGCATATTGGAAAAGGCCATGACCTTGTCCTTGCGCCGACGAACCTCGCTGGGCTTCTCGTAGTAGCGCTTCGCGCGAACGTCACGGATGACGCCCTCGCGATCGAGCTTCTTCTTCAGGCGTCGGAGGGCGCGCTCAACCGGCTCACTTTTACGGATTCGAATCTCAATAGCCATATACAATCTGGGAAAACGTTGAGCTTCGATCAGTCGATGCCTCGAGGTCAATCCCTTTTTTTAAACCCGGGTATCGATTCGCACGCCCCGATCGGCGGCAGAAAACCCGGGGGCACACCGAACATCGTCCGACCGAATTCTTCACCCGCAAGTCGCTCTCAATCAGACTCACCGCATGCATCCCGGGATTTCGGGTTGAAAGAACCGTCCCGCGGACTTGATCTGGAAAGGTGCCCGGTCAAGACAACGAATTCGTCCACCTTCACGTCCATACCGACTACAGCCTGCTCGACGGGGCCTGCCGCATAGACCGGCTGATGAACCGGGCGGTTGATCTCGGCATGAAGTCTCTGGCCCTGACCGACCACGGAAACCTCTTCGGGACTATCAACTTCTACACGGCCGCCAGGAAGGCGGGAATCAAGCCTCTGATTGGCAGTGAAGTCTATATCGTTCCCGGATCCCGACTCGAGCGGCCTGAACGCGGCCAGGGCAATTATTTCCACATGGGATTGCTCGCCCAAGACTTCAATGGTTATCGCAACCTCCTGAAGATCGTTTCCGACGCCAACCTGAAGGGCTTCTACTACAAGCCGCGGACCGATCTGGAAACCCTCGCCGCCCACGCCGACGGCCTTATCGGCTTCTCCGGCTGCCTCAAGGGAATGATTCCCCAGCTTCTGCTGGAAGACCGCTTCGAGGAAGCAAGGGAACGGACCGCCCAGTTCGTTTCCATTTTCGGCCGCGAGCGGTTCTTCATCGAGATCATGAATCACGGTCTCGATCTCCAACTGAAGATCATCGCGCCTCTTCTTCGCCTGGCCAAAGAGTTCAACCTGAAGGTGGTCTGCAGCAATGACGTCCACTACGTCGATTCCACCGATGCCTCACCCCACGACGCCCTTCTCTGCATCCAGACCGGGTCCAAGGTCGATGACGAAAACCGGATGCGCTACGACAGCCGCCAGTTCTTCCTCAAGTCGCGCCGGGAGATGGAAGCCCTCTTCCACGAGGTCCCGGAATCGGTCATCAACACGATGGCGGTGGCGGAAATGTGCGACCTGAATCTGCCTTTCGGCGAAAACCACTACCCGGTCTATCCCCTCACACCCGAAATCAATACCGATCGCCCGACCTATCTGAAGGAACTCTGCATCCGCGGGCTGATGGAACGTTATGGAGTCGATTACCATTCGCCGGACAAGGCGGATGACCCGGAAAAAGCCCGCGTCCTGATCGAGCGCATCGACTACGAACTCGGGATCATCGAGCAGACCGGATTTGTGGACTATTTCCTCATCGTCTGGGATTTCATCAACTGGGCGATCAAGCAGGGCATACCGGTTGGTCCGGGACGGGGTTCAGGAGCCGGATGCCTTGCGGCCTATCTCTTGAAGATCACCAATGTCGACCCGCTCCGATTCAAGTTGCTCTTCGAACGGTTCCTCAATCCGGAACGGGTTTCGCCGCCCGACTTTGATATTGATTTCTGCATGCGGCGCCGAGGGGAGGTGGTGGACTATGTCCGCAATAAATACGGCAAGGAATGCGTCGCCAATATCATCACTTTCGGGACCTTTGGAGCCAAGATGGTGGTTCGTGATCTCGCCCGCGTCCTGGGGGTGCCCTTTGCCGACGCCGATCGGATCGCCAAGATGGTTCCCGACGATCTCAACATCAGCCTCGAAGAAGCTTTGCGCAAGAGCAGCGACCTGCGTCAGGAAGCGGAGAACAATCCGGTGGCGGCCCGTATCCTCGACCAGGGACGGGTCATCGAGGGAATGGTCCGCAACACGGGCAAACATGCCGCCGGGGTCATCATCGCAGACCGGCCGCTGAGCGAGTTCGTTCCGCTCATCGTCCAGGAAGGCGATATCACAGTCCAGTTCGACATGAAATCAGTCGACAAGGTCGGACTCCTCAAGATGGATTTCCTCGGGTTGAAAACCCTGACCGTGATCGACGATGCCGTGGCGAATATCCGTCTGACGGAAGCGCCCGACTTCGACCTCGAAAGAATCGGTTTCGACGACAGGAAGACCTACGCCCTGCTCAATGAAGGGCGCACTGTCGGTGTTTTCCAGCTGGAATCCGGGGGCATGCAGAATCTCTGCCGCCAGTTCAGCATCTCGAGCATCGAGGAAATCGTCGCTCTGATCGCGCTTTATCGACCCGGTCCGATGGACTGGATTCCCGACTATATCCGGGGAAAACGCGACCCCTCCACCATCAAGTTCCCCCATCCCCTGCTCGAGGATGTCTGCCGTGAAACCTACGGGATCATGGTCTACCAGGAACAGGTCATGGAGGCGGCCAAGATCATCGCCGGGTATTCGCTTGGAGGTGCCGATATCCTGCGCAAAGCCATGGGCAAAAAGGACCCGGCCATCATGCAGCAACAGAGCAAGGTGTTCGTCGACGGCGCCCGTGCCACCCACAATATCCCCGAAAAGACCGCCCTCGAGATCTTCGGCATCCTCGAGAAATTTGCCGGCTACGGCTTCAACAAGGCCCATTCGGCTGCCTATGCGGTCCTCGGCTACCAGACCGGCTTTCTCAAGGCAAACTACCCGGTCCAGTTCATGGCCGCCCTTCTCTCCAACGAACTGGGCAATGCCGACAAAATCGCCAGCTTCATCAGCGAAGCCGGCACCATGGGCATCGAGGTGCTCGGTCCGGACGTCAACGAGTCCCGGCACAACTTCACCCCGGTCATCAATCGCTCAAACGACGGCGGGCGCCCCGGCAGCATCCGCTTCGGGATGGCGGCGATCAAAGGGGTCGGCGATGTGGCCGCCCAGAGGATCATCGAGGAGCGCGAAGCCAACGGTCCCTATCAATCGTTCGATGATTTCATCGACCGCGTCGACGCCAAGGCGGTCAACCGCCGCGTGATCGAGTGTCTTACCAAGACCGGCGCCTTCGACTTTTCCGGTGAGCTCCGCGGCTCGATCTTCAACCGGATTGAGGCGGCCATGAGCCAGGCTTCAGCCCGACAAAAAGACCGACTGGCCGGTCAGGAATCGTTCATGGACATGCTCGGGGGCTCCGGACCACAGGAAGCAACGACCACCGCCAGCAGCACCGGAGCCGACCCGACCAAGGCATTTACCCGCGCGGAAACGCTTCAGTATGAGAAGGAACTGCTCGGTTTTTACGTATCCGGCCATCCCATGGACATCTACGACGGACTCGCTGAATCGCTGGACACCGGTTCGGAAGCCAGCCTGATGGAGTTACCGGACCGGGCGGAATTCCGGCTCTGCGGCATTGCCGGGGCCATCACGAAGAAGCTTTCCCGGAAGGACAACCGCCCCTGGGCATTCTTCAACCTCGCGAGCAAGACCGGCACGATCTCGGTCAATGTCTATGCGGACACCTTTGAGGAATACGGGGAGGCCCTCGAGAACGAGCGTCCGGTCATCGTTCTCGGCACCATCTTCCGCAACGACGAAGGAGCCCGTCTCTCAGCCCGCGAAATCCATCCACTGGATACCGCCCTGCCCGGCCTGATCAGGAAGGTGGTCTGGATCCTCCGCCCGGGCTTCCAGGCGGACGACTTTCTCATGCGATTGCGGGAGGAAGTCGACGCCAGTTTCGGAGAGACCCGGATTGAATTCGGATTCCTCGACGGTTCCGGCTACATCGCGCTGGCTGAAGCATCGAACGCGCTGAGTTGGAAAATCCAACCCACGGTCTTCCGCAGCCTGAGGAAGATGCCCGGAGTCGTCGGCTGTTTGATCGAATCGGAACCGATCCGCCTGAAGGAGACCCGCCGTCGCTGGTCGAGGGCCGCAGGCTGAGGGTACCCCGGAGTCCCAACGGGCAAAGCGCCCTGCCCGTCAATTCCCGCTGATCAATTTGCGGTGACGTGCGAAGATATCCCGGAGGGCGTGGGACAAATCATCCTGGATCCCCTGGAGTTCGCCGTAGAGACGGTGGCGTTCGCGATCCGGTTGACAACGGGTCGACTCGTCGAACTCGACCACTCCTTCAACGAGGTGGCTCAGCGAGGTCGAACGTCCGCTCTCCCAATCGAAGCACCAGGCGGCCTGGAGGGCGGCGCCCAGGGCGGCGCCCTCGTCTGTCTTCATCGCGACGACCGGGATTCCGAATATGTCGGCCATGATCTGCCGCCAGACCGGGCTCCGTGCGCCTCCGCCCGTCAGTCGGACCTCGGACGCCTCGATACCCAGTTCCCCCAACCGTCGCAGACCGAAATTCATCCCGAGGGTCACACCCTCCATCGCGGCCCGGGCCAGGTGGCCGGGCTTGAAGGTGCCGCCACTGAGGCCGAGCAGGACTCCCGATCCGTCCGGAACCGAAGGCGTGCGTTCACCTTCAAGATAGGGCAGGAGAACAAGACCACCGGCTCCGGCCGGAGTTTCCGAGACCGCCCGGGCGAGGGCTTCGTGGTCGAATCCAAACAAGCGGCGCACTGCTTCCGTCACACTCGTCACGTTCATCGTGCACAGGAGCGGAAGATAGCCGCCGGTTGAATCACAGAAGGCGGCGATTTCTCCGCGGGGATCGACCACCGGGTTCTCGTTGTAGGCGTAAATCGTCCCGCTCGTTCCGAATGAGGCCGTGACCACCCCGCGGGTCACATTCCCCGTCCCGATGGCTCCCATCATATTGTCACCACCTCCCGCACTGACCACGACGTCGGGCGAAAGGCCCAGCTTTTCGGCCAGGGCCGGCCGGAGACGACCCGCCGGATTCTTCGAATCGCTCAACCCGGGCAGCCAGTCGATCAGATTCGGATCGATCGCATCGACCACCGCCCGGGACCAGGTCCGCTGACGCACGTCCATCATGGCCGTTCCCGAAGCGTCTCCATACTCCATGAAGTAGCTTCCGGTCAGATGGAAATTGAGGTAATCATGCGGAAGGAGGACGTGACGCAGGCGGGCAAAATTGGCCGGCTCGCGGTTCTTCATCCACAGGATCTTCGGAGCGGTGAAACCCGGAAGGATGCGATTGCCTGTCGCCGCGATCGCGGCAGACTCGCCTCCCAGGGCCGCATGGAGCTGGTCGCACTCGGCCGTCGTGCTCGTATCACACCAGAGCTTGGCCGGGCGAATGACCCTGCCCTCCCCGTCAAGCGGAACAAACCCATGCTGCTGACCCGAAACGCCGATCGCCACCACCTTGGAACGATCAATCCCGGTGAGGATCGCTGTCAGGACCGACTCGAGAGCGCGAACCCAACCCGCCGGATCCTGTTCCAGGTGTCCCGGCGCCAACCCCGCGATCATGTCGTGGGGCGCTTGAGCCTCCGCTATGACGTTGCCGGTTTCCCGGTCCCAGAGAATCGCCTTGGTGCTCTGGGTTCCGCTGTCTACTCCGATCGTGTAAGCCATGTCCGCTTGCGCTGTGTATTTGGAAAGACCGCCGAACACCTTCCGCTTCAGAGTCCGGAAACGAACTGCGCGATCCGCTCGGCCCCTTTTTCAATGATTTCATCCGAAGTCGCGTAGCTCAGTCGCATATGCGCATCGGACCCGAAGGCGATTCCAGGGACCACGGCGACGTTGGCCTCCTCGAGGAGCCGGGCCGCCAGGGTGGTCGAGTCCATTCCAAGTCCGGAGATATTCGGAAAGAGGTAGAACGCGCCTCCCGCCAGGAGGCAGGAGATCCCGGGGATCGCGTTCATCTGTTCATGGAGAAAACGACGGCGCCGGTCGAAGGCCTTGAGCATGGTGGCGACAGCTTCTTCCGCCAGACGGTTCTCACGCAGAGCCGCAAGGGCTCCATACTGAGCGAAGGTGGTTGCATTGGACGAGGTCTGGCTCTGGATATTGACGATCGCCTTGGCCACCGCCGGTGGGGCCACCAGGGTGCCTAGTCGCCAGCCTGTCATGGAAAACGTCTTGCTGAAACCCGAGACAATGATGGTCCGGTCCGCCGTCTCCTGGTTGAGCGCGGCAGGTGAAACATGCTCGGCGCCGTCATAGAGGAGATGCTCATAGATTTCGTCCGACATGATGGTGACACCGCGCCGGACCGCGACCTCGGCGAGGGCTTCCATCTCTTTCCGGTTGTAGACCGCGCCGGTCGGATTGGACGGACTGTTGATCACGACCAGACGCGTGGCCGGGGTGATCGCGGCTTCAAACTGTTCCGGAGTCATCTGGAAACCCGAACTGTCATCAGTCGGAACGATGACCGGCCGAGCTCCCGCCAGCTTCACCATCTCGGGGTAGCTCACCCAGTAGGGAGCCGGAATGATCACTTCATCGCCCGGGCCGCAGGTCGCCAGAATGGCCAGGTAACAGGAAAACTTGCCTCCGGGACTGACGACGACCTGCGAAGGCGCAACGGTGAGGCCATGGGTTCTCTGGTACTTGGCGGCCAGGGCTTCGAGCAGCGGTGCAATCCCAGGGGTGGGCGCATACTTGGTCTTGCCGTCGGCCAGAGCCTTGACCGCTGCTTCCTTGATGAATTCGGGGGTGTCAAAGTCCGGTTCACCGGCTCCAAAACCACAGACATCCACTCCGGCCGCGATCAGAGCCTTCGCTTTGGCGTCGACCGCCAGGGTTGGTGACGGAGCGATATTGCTCGCCCAGGAGGAGAGAGGTATTGAGGAAGCTGCCATAAGAAACGGACGATTAGTCCGTCACCGATTCGAAGGCAAGAGCGGATCGCGAACGGGGCGGCCTCTGCGCCGGGAGGTCCGGGATACACGGTCGGGGAAAGGCAGCGGGGCATCACCTGGTCCCAAAACCAGTTCGGGGCATCCGCATTTCGCGGACACCCCGAACGGAAAACGGCAGACCGAACTCTCGTTCGCGCCGGTCAGAAAAGAGAAAAGGAACCGGCAGACCGGTTCCGAGTTCCCTACTTCTTTTTCTTGGCAGCCTTCTTGGCCGGAGCCTTTTTGGCAGCCTTCTTCGCAGGAGCCTTCTTGGCCGCAGCCTTCTTGGCCGGAGCTTTCTTGGCAGCCTTCTTGGCCGGAGCCTTCTTGGCAGCCTTCTTGGCCGGAGCTTTCTTGGCAGCTTTCTTCATAGGTTCGACTTGTTTTACTTGGGTTTGCTTTTCAATGCCGGCGATATTCGCAGGCAGAGATTCGAGCGCAGCCCGAAGGAGTTCGCCCACGCTCACTTTCTTCTGGCGGGCAATCTTCAGCAGCGACGCCTTCTGCTTCATCGGCAACCGGACAGAAATCTGACGGTGCTCCTGAGCGGAGGACTGGTAGCTTGAATAGTCGAAAACAGCGATGGCTTTGCGGATCACTTCACTCTTTGAACCCGCGCCCAATTTCTTGCGAATGGTCTCGAGCTTGGAGAGAAGGTCGGCCTTGAGGTCGAATGTCAGTGGAGAACTCTCGGAGACTTTCTTTGGCGGCATAACGGTAGTGGGACAATCTATGTGACGAAGAATCTAGGGAACTTGACGTATCAACAAGTAAATACGCTTTGCATCGATTCAACGAAAATTTCAGTTCATCATCTCTTTTTTTTTCAGGAAATCAATGGTTTTAATCGCGGGCATCACCATAGCAGGGTCCGGCACGGCGCGATTCACTACCATCGGATGAATGCAGATGCCCTTAACCTCGATTTCCGATGCGCTTCGAGAATGGGGAATCATGCTTTCAAAGTGTATCAGGAATCTCTTTCAGTCATCGGACGATGATGTTCGGATGTGCTTGCGGGAAGGAGCATGCCGGTCGCGGCATCCATGCTTCAGAGCCCGATGCCTCCGCATTTTCCGACTCGCCCGGAACCCAAAGATTCTTCCCGGATCGCTCCCTGATCGCGGATGATCGGCCGCGAGTTTCCGCCCTCCTCCTATTTTGCAGGACCGGATGGAGATTGCTTGCACCACTGGGCAAACCGGGTAGACACAACCCATCATCCCCACCCAAATGCCATGGCAAAAGTCCTAATTGAGAATCTGGTAAAGATCTACCCCGAGCGCAAAGGTCCGGGAGTCCGAGCCGTCAACAATATCAATCTCGAAATCCAGGACCGCGAGTTCATGGTGCTGGTCGGCCCGTCGGGATGCGGCAAGTCCACCACTCTTCGCATGATCGCGGGACTCGAGGAGATTTCAGAGGGCACCATCTCGATCGACGGTCGCGTCATCAACAACGTGCTGCCCAAGGATCGCGACATCGCGATGGTCTTTCAGAACTACGCGCTCTATCCGCACATGTCGGTCTATGACAATATGGCGTTCGGTTTGAAACTGCGGAAGTTCCCCAAGACCGAGATCGAATCGCGGGTCCGGGACGCGGCGGGCATCCTCGGGATCGAGGAACTTCTCGATCGCAAACCCAAAGCGCTGTCCGGCGGCCAACGCCAGCGCGTCGCGGTCGGTCGCGCCATCGTGCGCAAACCCAAGGTTTTCCTTTTCGACGAGCCCCTGTCCAATCTCGATGCGAAGATGCGGGTATCGACGCGGACCGAGATCTCAAAGCTCCACGCCCGACTGGCCACGACGATGATCTACGTCACCCACGACCAGGTCGAGGCCATGACGATGGGAGATCGGATCACCGTGATGAAGGACGGCAACATCATGCAGGTGGCGGAACCCCTCAACCTTTACAACGATCCGTCCAATGTTTTCGTCGCCGGGTTCATCGGAAGTCCTCCCATGAACTTCATGCATGGGACTCTCGAATCAGCAGGAAACCGACTGACCTTTGTCGAAAAGAACCCGAGTCCGAAGGCCGTCCGACTCGAACTGAATGACGAGCTTTCCCGCCGCGGCGCCAATCACATCGGCAAGCATGTCATCTTTGGAATCCGTCCGGAAAATGTCCAGGATGCACTCCACGTCGACAACCCCAATCCGGCCCGCACCGCTTCGATAAACGTGGAAGTCGCCGAGCCGATGGGCCACGAGACCTATCTCTATCTGGATACCGGCGCCCATTCCTTCATCGCGCGCGTGCGCAGTGATCACATCTTCGACACCGGAAGACCGCTCGACATCGTTTTCGACATGGACAACGGCCACCTTTTCGACGGACAGACCGAACAGGCGATGAAATAGGCCGGCACGGTGCCGGGAACCCTCGGCGGCGACTCAGTTGATCCGGGTCAGTTCCGCCTCGGAAACCTCCGGCAGTCTCCCGGAGAGCCCTTCCGGCAGCAGGAGACGCCCGTTCCAGAGGTTGTCCATCGATGCCGCCTCCACCCGGAACCGAGTCTTCATGCCGTTGGGTCGCCGCACATCGATCGTCTTGGCAATCCAGGATTCCTCCACTTTGCGGATCTCCAGAAGATTGAGTTCCTTCACGACCTCGAGATTCTCGTCGAGAATGGCGGCCTGCATCATCGCGTTGAACTGCGAGTCAAGATACAGACGCACACCGGTGATCGCGGGGTAGAGGTCCAACTCGTCGGCGGGAGGGTAGAGGATGAAGACCTCTGTCGGTCGCCCGCGATACCGGGTCACTCCTTCATAAATGAAGTCTTTCCAGTAGAGATAGGGCAACTGAAGATCGAACGGGGTGATATCAGTGCCGAAGAGCGGCTCGGAAAGTTCCTCGCCGTTCAGCTGCCGGGGCTCCATTCCTTCGCCGTCCAACCGCCAGACAGTCGGATCAGGTCCGTTTTGTATCAAATAGCGGAGGAAAACCGGCTCTCCGTCCCGCTCCGCGATATCGATCAGGCTGGCCGGTCCGCTCGGACCGCGCCCCCCGAAGATCCGGCCATGAATCCGATCGACAGAACGCCCGGACCCGTAGGTCCGTAGAGAAAACGAGAGGAAATAGTCGCCCGGCATCCAGGATGCCCGGAATGACTCAAGCAGCGCCAGTCCTTTGGCCTGATCCGGTTCCCCCCAGGTCCGGTATTGCGGAGGAGGACGGTTCCTGGGCTGGGCCGGAAGACCGGTCCAGAGACAACTGCCGACAAGACCAAGGACCAGACACAATCGCCACCTCATCCCAGGTCAGACAACAGGACCGGATAAAGGTTACGGAGCAGGCGACTCGGCAGACGTGTTGCCCGAGTCGTCGACAGGCGCCGCAACCGGTTCTTCCGTTGTCGGAAACTCGATCAGCGGGGCACCCGCCTCCACTCCAACCTCGGTTCCGACAGGTGAAAGCGCCGGAGCGGCATCAGGGAGTCCGCTGTCGGCTACCTCCGCATGATTGCGCACCCAAAGGTGCCCCAGGTAAAGACCGAAGCTCAGCACGAAGAAGGCGATCGCCGCATTGCGCGTCGCATTGAAGAGAACCGTGTTGGTCTCAGCGCCAAAGGTTGACTCCGCCATCCCGCCCCCGAGCGACGCCCCGAGGCCTCCGTCGGACTTCGAACGCTGCATGAGGATCACCAGCATCATGAAAAGACTGACGATGATGAGAATGAATGTGAAAATGCCGAGTAACAGACTCATAAAACCGGCTACTTGAACCCCCGCACCAGGATTTGTCAATAGGCCAGAACGATGCCCGCGTCTTCCGGAAACGAACGCTCAGAATCGCATTGCCGACGCCCGGGGGCGGTCATTTGCTCAGTCTCAGCGACGAAGTGAATATCCGATCCATCATCAGCCCCCACTGGGTACGTTCCGTCTGGAGCGTGGCGATCCACCCTCCGATTCATTTCTTCCCGTTCAGTCGGGCGGTCAGAAGCTACGGCCTTCGCGACTTCCTCCGGGACGCTCGGGCGGCCGGGCCGGTTGCCGTCGTCGCCTTCATCCAAGGCATGACCTGCGCCTCGATCGCCGGACTCCCCATCGAATACGGCATTCTCTCTGCCATCGTCGCGGCCATCATGGGAGGCGTCTTTTCCGGTTCCCGATTGCTGGTCATCGGACCCACCAACGCCATTGCGATCCTGGTTTTCAGCACCCTGGCGGCTTCTGATTTCTCCTTAACGGAAAAAGCGGTCGCCATGCCGGCCCTTCTCCTGATGACGGGCCTCATCCTGATCGCGGCCTCCTGGTTCCGGATCGCCAGCCTGACCCAATATGTTTCCCGCAGTGTGGTGACGGCCTACCTGACCGGGGCCGCCGGGATGATTGCCATTACCCAACTCAAGTACGCGCTCGGCCTCAACATCGAAGAGACCGGCATCCTCCTGCAGAACCTGTTTGAGACCGTCCGGCAACTCCCTTCGACTCACCTGCCCAGCCTGGTCGTGGCCCTGTCGACCGGCCTGGTCTTTGTGCTCTTCCACTTCCGGGTGCGCGCCGTCCCCGCCTCGGTGGCCGCCTTTCTTGCCGGAAGCGGCGCGGCCCTCATCGCACATTCACTCGGCTACACCCTCGTTCCGGTGGCCGTCGTTTCCCCGGATTTGCTTCCCTCGGGCGAATTCGCGATCAGCTTCGACCTGATCAGTCTGCTTTCCCGAGTGGCCCTCGCCATCGCGCTCATGTCCTTTCTGGAAACCTCCGTCATCGGAAAGTCCAACGCCGCCCGCACCGGAGTGCGGTTCGATGGAAACCAGCAGATGTTCGCCATCGGCATGGCCAATCTGACCGCTGCCTTTTCATCCGGCATGCCTGTTTCAGGATCACGGACCCGATCGCAACTCAACCTTCAACTCGGCGCGGTCACACCCGTCGCCGCCGTTCTCAGCGGCGTCTTCTGCGTAGTCATCTTCATTCTCGTCCGTCCTTTTGTCATCGATCTGACCCGTCCCGTCCTCGCCACCGTCGCCATCGGCATCACCATGACTCTGGTAGATCGCGACGCCTTCCGGGTCATCCTGCGCTCCACTCCATCCGATGTCCTCGTCCTCACGGTCACCCTGCTCTCGTGTCTTTTTTTTCCTCTCGATGCCGCGCTCTACCTGGGCGCAGGCCTTTCGATCGTCTTTTTCCTCAAGAAGGTCGGCGTGCCCGAACTGGTAGAATACGCGTTCACTGAAGATGGGCACCTTGCCGAAATCGCCAGAAGGGACCGCCGTTCCGAACCCGACATCTCCATCGTCCACGTGGAAGGTGACCTCTTCTTCGGAGCGGCCGAACTCTTCCTCGATCAGGCACGGCGGGTTTTTGAAGATCCCAACCTCAAGGTGATCATCCTGCGCATGAAGAACGCCCATCACCTGGATGCGACCTGCGCGATGGCGATCCGTGAACTGCTCGAGTTCGCGAAAAAGAGCGACCGGCATATCATCGTATCCGGGGCTCACCGACAGATCTTCCGGGTGTTCCGCAATTCCGGCCTGCTGGATCTGCTGGGAAGGAAGAATTTCTTCATGGAAGTGCCCTCAAACCCGACCGTCTCCACCCGAAACGCCCTGAAACGGGCCCAGACACTTCTGGGTCAACAGAAGGCAAATATCCGCATCTACGTCGACCCCGCCAAACAGAACGCCAAAGCCGCGCCCTGAACCGCCGGTCAGCTTCCCCTACCCGCCGTGGGCCACCATCTTCATCGTATTACGTCGCGGTTCTCCGGGCGATTCTCCGTCCCGGTCATCGACCTGTTCCCTTTTCGGAACGTGGTTGCCGGCTACAACTCCGCCCAGGCCAGGGCCGACCTGTCCGCGGGACTCAACGTCGCCCTTCTTGCCTTTCCCCAAGGCATGGCCTACGCTCTGATTGCGGGCCTGCCCATCCAGTATGGCCTGTTTGGTTCAGCCATCGCCACCATCGTCGGACCACTCTTTGCCGGATCCCGATTCATCGTCCTCGGCCCGACAAACGCCACCTCGGTGCTCCTGCTGAGCACCTTTCTCGCGATCGGTATTCCGGAAAACGAGCGGGCGACCCTTTTGCCGATCATCCTCTGTCTGACCGCGCTCTTCCAGATTGTCGGCGCCTACCTCAATGTCGCCACTCTCATCCAGTTCATCTCGCGCAGTGTCGTCGTCGGATACATCACGGCGGCGGCGGTCCTTATCATGGCGAATCAGGTTCAGAACATACTCGGTTTCAAGATCTCCGGGGCCTCGACCTTCGCCGACGTCGTCACGCGCACATTCGAGTCCCTGCCGCAGACCCGCTGGTCCACCGTTGC
Organism: Opitutaceae bacterium; assembly: GCA_041395105.1. Lineage (NCBI taxonomy): Bacteria > Pseudomonadati > Verrucomicrobiota > Opitutia > Opitutales > Opitutaceae > Opitutaceae bacterium. The sequence goes on from JAWLBB010000003.1 coordinate 435,561, forward strand.
CCTCAGCCTTCTGACCGGCGCCATCTTCCTCGCCCTCCGGCGTTGGTTCGGTCGCTTGCCCAATGTCGCCATCACCCTCGTCCTTGCCAGTCTCGTCGCCTTCGGTTTCCGCCACATCGGTTTCGGGGTCGAAACCCTGAAGGCCGTTACTGCCGATTCGTTTTCCATCACCCTGCCCCACCTCGATCTGGCCAATGCCGGAGTCCTGATCAGTGCCGCTCTGGCCATCTCCTTCCTCTCCGTTCTCGAGGGTTCTTCCATCGGAAAATCCCTTGCCGCCATGTCCGGCGCCCGCCTCAACACCAACCAGGAACTCTTCAGCATGGGCATGGCCAATCTGGCCTGCGGATTCTTCAACGGAATGCCCGCCTCAGGCTCCCTCACCCGTTCCGTGCTCAACTGGACCAGCGGCGCCGCCACTCCCATGGCCAGCATTTTCTCCGGCCTGATCTGCGTGGGCCTCTTCCTTGGTCTCGGCAGTTTCATCGCCTTTATCCCCAAGGCGGCTCTTGCCGTCGTCGTGGTCTTCGTCGCGCTCTCTCTCATCGACCGCAATCAGATCCGTCTCATGACCCGGACGACCCGCGGGGATGCCGCCGTCTTCATCCTCACGTTCAGTTCGGCCCTCCTCTTCCCTCTCGACACGGCCATCTACGTCGGAGCCACCCTCTCCATCGTCGTCTTCCTCTTCCAGGCCGGCGAGCCGGAGTTGATCGAGTACACCTATGACGATACCGGCGACATGACCGAAATGAGGAAGGACGAGTCCCGCCGCAATCCCGAGATCTCCATCGTTCACGTCGAAGGAAGCATCTTCTTCGCAGCCGCGGAACTCCTCCAGGAACAGTTGCGAAGGGTCTGCGACGACCCCTTCCTCCGCGTAATCATCCTGCGGCTGAAGAACGCCCACCACCTTGACGCGTCGACCATCCTTGCCCTTGAGGAACTCGTCACCTTCATGCGTGAACACGACCGGGTGCTCATCATCTCGGGAGCCCGGAAAGACGTCTATCGCATCTGCAAGCGGACCGGCCTGCTCGATCTTGTCGGCCGGCAGAACTTCTTCCTGGAGTGGCCGCAGAACCCGACGCTCTCCAACCGCAACGCCCTCAAGCGCGCCATGGAGATCCTCGATGGGGGCGACGCCGAAATCCGAATTTTTGGCGAGACCCGCTGAGAACCGCCCGGATTATCCCCCGCCGGATCGGTCGCCGCCTCCGATCCGGCCCCAGATCCAGCGAAGGACCTCCGGCATCTCGGCCGCCCAAAATTCTGAGTCGTGGTTGCCTTCGAAGACTGAGAAATCAACCTCATGGCCGGCCTGCCGGAGCGCCGCAACCAGGCGACCACACGACTCAATCTGACTGCTCGTCTGATGCAGATCGCCGGGTTGGAAGACTTCCCCAAAAGTGGTTTCCTCGGAGCCGACGCTGATCCGAAATGCCGTGCCGGAATCGACAACCGGCTTGACCTCTCCTTTCAAGCATTCCCCCCGATACCATGCCGACGGCGACTGCGCGACAACCGCCCCGAAGAGAGAGGGATGGCGCAACGCGGTCCAGATCGCCTGCAGACCGCTCAGACTCAAGCCGACCATGCCATGTCCGCCCGCTTCAAGAGACGGGAAGCGCGCGCGCGCCCAACCCATGAGATCGTCGCAGAGGAAACGTGCGAAATCCGGGTGACAGGCGTATTCGGAATGTCGGTTTTCCGGGGTCACACAGGGCACAAAGACCAACGTCATCGGGCCCACTTCCCCCGCCTGCTCCATCCCATTGAGGATCGCCCCGATGCCGATCTTGCCGAGGTAATTCTCCGCATCGAGGATGAGGCAGAGCCGGGTCGGTTCATGTCCGTCGGGCGAATCGACCCAGACGGAACGGTTCCGCCCGAGCGCCACGCTCCCGATCAGCAATTCCTCAAGCATCCGACACCCCTCTCCGCTGCGGGTGTGCGGCTTCTCCGGTCCGGTCCGCGCCGGGCGCGACAAGCAGGGAGACGCCCGCGAAGATGATGCGATCTCCGGCCACGATCTGTCTTCGCTTCCGCGTTTCCACTTCCCCGTTGAGGATCACCCGACCGTCGGCGATCACATGCTTGGCTTCGCCGCCGCTCCGCACCAGTCCCTCCATTTTGAGGATTTTGCAGAGCTCGATCGGAAGGTTTTCCACCGTCACGGTCCGAATGGGCGCGGAGCCCGCTGAAGAGTCGTTTTTCATGGATGAATGGAGGGGATTTCCGGGCTGTCCGGTCTCACCAACGGCACCGCCACTCCCTGGTCTAGGAGCAGATTGGCCCGGTTGGTCAGTAGGACATCAATGCCAATATCGAGAAAGCGACGGGCATCGGCAACCTCATCCGAGTAGAAGAGATTGCAGACGAGGCCGGCATCATGAGCCCGCCGACAGTGTGCGGCAGTCACCGTTCTTGGAAATTGAATGCGGCGGCAGGCGTGAGCCTCGGCCACGACCTGCTGGGTCTCCGGCCGATCCTGCCCGATCAATGAGGCACGCCCGATATCCGGATCATACCGACGGGCAAAGGCCAGGACATCTTCGGCGTGCCCGGCGATATAAGCGAGGTCGACCAGCCCATGTCTGCGTAGCAGATCACAGACCAGCCGGACGAGCCTCCCGTCCGGTCCGGCGTCCTTGAGGTGGATGTTCATGACCGCACGATGATCGACCAGCTCAATGACCTCTTCGAAGCGAGGCAGGCGAATGCCCCGCCAAAGCTCACCCATCCGGATCCCGGCATCCATCCGACGCAGGTCCGCCCAGTCCAGATCCGTCACGACGCCCTGGCCGTCGGTCGTACGATCCACCCGCGGATCATGACAGACCACCGGAACACCGTCGCGACTGAGCCACAGATCGAACTCGATCTCGTGCACCCCGAGGGCAAGCGCGGCCGAAAAAGCGGGCAGGGTGTTCTCGGGACAGACATGACTGAGTCCCCGGTGGGCGCAAAGCTTCGGGGCCGGAGCCGCAAGGCTGGCCTGTATCCGTTCCTGGGCATTCCGGTAGAGGCCGGGGCGTCGATGGCCTTCGAGGAGAACCCGATGCTCGATCACAGCTTGTCCGTGAGAATGGGGCTTCATCCACTTCTCGGACAGATCCACCTGGCACCGGACGATGCCCGCCTGCTGACCGCCAGTGGCCACCAGGGAACCGTCCGGCGCGGCCACCAGAGACTCGCCACCGGAAGATCCCCCTTCCATGGCGTAGCCGCTGCGGATCAACCAGGCCCCGGTATCAAGCGCCCGACCTCGGGCCAGGAGACGGATTCGTCCGGGAGATTCCGAGCGCTGGTAACTGGGAGAAACCACAAGATCGACCTTCGCAAAGGCCAGGGCCTCCGAGACCTCGGAAAAATAAAGATCGAAGCAGGGCGCGAATCCCAGCAAGTGTCCCCGCCAACGGATCACCTGCATCCGCAAACCCGGGTCAAGACGGAGCCGGGTCGACTCCGCTTCGGTAAGGTGCAGCTTCTCGGGCGACGGCTCCGACCGCCGGCCGGAATCAAAAACGGCCACCCCGTTGAGCCAGCGGGCTCCGCGATTCCAGACGATACCCGCGACCACCAGACACTCCAAGCGCCGGGATTCTTCCGCCAGTCGATCGAGAAATGCGACCCCCTGTTCGAGAGCAAATGAGCGCATGAGATCGCCGTCCTCCAAGCCCGGGGTATTGGCGTATTCCGGGAGAAGGAGAAGATCGCACCCGCCCGGAGTCAGCGCCTGGATTGAACCGATCATCCACTCGTGACAACGAACCGCCGCTTCAGCGCTTCCGTCCGACGGATAGGGAGGCTGGAGAAGGGCGATTTTCATGGAAATGACCGACGTCCCAATACGCAATGCGAATGGCGGGACAGAGCGAGCCAAAAGGGAGCGCACTGAAGCCTGTTGAAAGAATCCAAAAAAGGCTCAACAATAGACAAACAATGCATAAGCCAATATGGAGGAATGGTCTAATACTATAAGCGGCTGTCCTTCCTATTTGACTTTCCCGGCCGAAATCGGGAGAGCCAAACGCGACGGAACGCTCATCTTTCGCTCAACACCAATACCAAGAATACCATGCCTGTAGCCACACCGAAACAATTTGCCGCCATGATCGACGCTGCCCAGCAGGGCGGCTACGCCTACCCGGCAGTCAACGTGACGTCCATCACCACAATCAACGCCGCCCTCAAGGCGTTTGCCGAATCCAAATCGGATGGCATCATTCAATTCTCCACCGGTGGCGGTCAGTTCGCTTCCGGTCTCGCAGTCAACGATGCCGCGTTCGGCTGCATCGTTCTGGCCGAGGCCGCACACCGACTGGCCGAGAAGTACGACGTCCTGATTGGCCTGCATACCGATCATTGCCAACCCGAGAAGGCCGCCGGTTTCCTCAAGCCCCTGATCGAGGCCACCGCCGCCCGTCGGGCCAAGGGAGAGAACAATCTCTTCCAGATGCACATGCTGGATGCTTCCGGCCTGCCTCTGGCCGAGAACATGAAGATCTCCCAGGAATATCTCAAACTTTGTGCCGATCAGGAGATCATCCTTGAAATCGAAGCCGGCGTGGTCGGAGGCGAGGAAGACGGCGCCGCCGGCAGCGAGGATACCCCCTCCGAAAAGCTCTACACCACTCCGGAAGACATGCTCGCCGTTTACGAGGCCCTCAACGGACGCGGCCGCTACATGTTCGCCGCGACCTTCGGCAATGTCCACGGCGCCTACAAGCCCGGTGCGGTCAAACTCCGTCCCAAGATTCTCAAGCAGGGCCAGGATGCCGTCATCGCCAAGTACGGCAAGGAAGCCGAGTTTGATCTCGTCTTCCACGGGGGTTCCGGGTCCGACTTGAGCGACATTCGGGAAACCCTCGGCTATGGTGTGGTCAAGATGAACATCGATACCGACACCCAGTATGCCTTCACCCGGCCGATCGTCACCCACATCTGCTCGAATATCGAGGGTGTGCTCAAGATCGACGGCGAGGTCGGCAACAAGAAGACCTACGACCCGCGCTCCTACCTGAAGAAAGCCGAGCAGTCGATGGCCAACCGGATGAAGGTGGCCTGTGAGGACCTTCAGTCCGTCGGCAAGACGATCTTCGGCAAGGTCTGACCTCCAGAATCTCCACCGAGTCCATTCATCAAAGCCCCCCGGCCCGCGCGGGGGGCTTTTTCGTTTTCCGATCAAGCTCCACCCAACGGGTTCGCCGGATTACGTCTTGAGTCATCCTGCCCTCCCGGAAAGATCTCAAATCTCAAATCCCAGAATCCAAATATCAAATCTCAGATTTCAAATACCGATGCTTCCCTTCTCCCAACCCGGCACTTTCTGGAAAGGCAATCTACACGGTCACAGCAACCGCTCCGATGGCGGGTTGCCACCGGAGGAGGTGGCCCGGCGCTACCGAGAGGCGGGCTACGACTTCATGGCACTGACCGACCATTTCCTTGCTGCCTACGAGTATCCGATCACCGATACCCGCGCCTTTCGGACTGACGGTTTCACCACGATCATCGGGGCCGAACTCCATTCCGACCAGACGGAATTCGGCGACATGTGGCACCTGCTGGCGGTCGGCCTTCCCGACGATTTCGCTCCTCCCGGCAATGATGAGTCGGCGGCGGCGATGGCCGCTCGCGCCCGTGAAGCCGGAGCCTATGTGGCTGCAGCCCACCCCGCCTGGTACGGACTGACGGAACGCGACCTTGAGGCGCTTGGGCCGGTCGATGCGATCGAAGTCTTCAACGGCGTGGCCGTCGACCACAACGGTCATTCCGACAGTTGGGAACTGACCGATATCGTTCTCGGCCGCGGTCATCGTTATCTGGTCTGTGCCACCGACGACTTCCATGGGACCGCGGGCCGGAACGATTTCCAAAGGGGCTGGGTTCAGGTGAAATGTGATGCCCTCGATCCGGAGCAGCTCCTCGCAGCGCTGAAACTCGGGCATTACTATTCGAGCACCGGGCCTGAGATTCACCATATCGAGCGAACCCCGGAAAACCGACTGAGACTCTCCTGTTCGCCAGCCGACCGGGTTTTCGTGACAGGGAAAGGACCCCGCGCGATCGCCCTGGCCGGCGAAAACCGGACGGAGTTCGAATTCGATCTCAGCCAATTCCGGAGTCCCTATATGCGCCTCACCGTCCGCGGCCCTGATGGCACCTGCGCCTGGACAAATCCGTTCTGAGTGGAAGTCGCCGGGAGTCCCGTCAACCCAGGAAACGGCCCGCGCCCGCGGATTCCAGATCCTGAAGGATGGCGGCCGTCCCTTCGATCAACGCTTCGAGATCCCCTCCGCGCGGCATCGAGAAGCGGGCCTGATGAGACTGCAGGGTCATCTCGATCGCCGATCCGTCGACCCGCAGCTTCAGCCAGGAGCAATCCGCCGAATAATCGAGAAACGGGGCCAGCCGATCCGACTCCTCGATCCGGTCGATCGTTGCTTCCAGATCGATCGCCTGCGGGAAATCAAACACCACCGACTGACACATCAGGCGGAAGATGCCAGTGAATGCCTTCCGCCGGACGAGGTCGGAATCGGTGATGGATCCGACCTCGATCCCGATCCGATAGGCCTTGGGATCATCGGGGTCCTGATCGATCCATAAGGTGACCGTGAAGCCGGGTGTCCGGATGACGGCGGTTCCGTCCTCACAACTGAACGCAAGCGCCTTACGTTTCAAACCCAGGCCGGTGCGAATCTCACGAAAGAGGCGTTCGGCACGCTCCTCGACCTCCGAACTGACCCACTTTCCGGGCGAAGGCCTCAGCCGCCGGACCATGCCGGTCGGGTTCCTGATGCCTGCCCCGGACGAAACCCTGCAAACGCCTGATCCGTCCCCCGTCAAATCCGCAGAGACGGGCCGATAAAAGGGACCATGAGTTGCGGCGGGATCAGTTTCTGGCATTTCAGAATCGAGAATGGCGAAAGCGCCCTTCCCCAGGCAAACCCGGATTCCCTCAATCGCCTGGATCGATCGCCATTTTCAGCTGGCGAATCCTCCCCGTCATGGATTCACTGGGTCATCTCCGCAAGGGACCCGCGTCTCCTGAAAACCAATGATTCCCGCCGAAGAAGCCCTGGAACGTCTGCGCCTCGGAAACCGGCGTTTCGCCGCGAACCTGGGCGGCCATGGCATCCTGACCAATCAGGCCCGACGCGACGAGCTTCTGGCCGGTCAGGAGCCCTTCGCCATCATCCTCGGCTGTTCAGACTCCCGCGTGCCCCTCGAGATCATTTTCGACCAGGGGTTGGGCGATCTCTTTGTCATCCGCGTGGCGGGCAATATCGTGGCCGCCAGCCAGGGTCGGCAGTGTCGAGTTTGCCGTCGAGCAGTGCAAGACTGCACTCATTGTCCTGGGTCATTCGATGTGTGGCGCCGTCACCGCCACACTTGAGGAACTCGAACGTCCGACCGAGAATCGCTCGCAGAATCTCCGGTCGATCGTCGATCGGATCCGACCCTCGGTTGAGACATTGATCGAGACCGATCTTCGAGCCAGACCCGCCGAGCTCCTCCATCATGCCATCCGGGCCAATGTCCGGGTGTCGGCCAATCAGCTGCGACACGGATCGCGGATTCTCGAAGAACTCATTCGCGATGGCCGTCTCACGATCGTCGGCGCCGAATACTCGCTCGAGACCGGACTGGTTGATTTTTCGACGGGGCCGGTTGAGCCGGTTTCGGTTTCCGGACCTTTGATGCGCACTGCCGGCTTGCGCAATGACCGCAGATGGTTTCTTTGAACCGTGATGAAACACCAAAGAGGGAGAATCCGGCAACGCCCGTTCCAAGGTCGAAAAGTCCGACGACCAGTGGCGGAGGGAACTGACCGGCGAACAGTACCGCATTCTTCGAACAGCCGGAACCGAACAACCCTTCGGTCCGGCTTATGAGACCTTTTCCAAAGAGGGTTCCGGGACCTATGTCTGCGCCGGATGCGGTGCCCGGCTCTTCACCTCCGTTCAGAAATTCGATTCCCATTGCGGTTGGCCCTCGTTTTACGATCCGGCCGACGCGGAGAATGTCTGGACGCGTGAGGACAAATCGCTCGGCCGGATCCGGACCGAGGTCCTCTGTGCCATCTGCGATGGACACCTGGGACACGTCTTCAAGGGCGAAGGCTACGAAACCCCGACCGATCTGCGCTACTGCATCAACGGAGTGGCCCTGAAGTTCATTCCGGACGAAGGTCCCTCAGGCTGAAAGCGGGCTGTCTTGAAGCTCTTGCTGCTTCCTTTCGGCATGTCCATGCTTGCGCACCCGCCAGCGACAAGAGCCAGCACCGCAACGAGTATCGTCCGATTCAATTTAATCGGCCTGTTCCGGGGGCGAGCGGGTGGCCTGGAAGGATTTGGTGACTGGCCCGGAGGGACTCCGGCCGATATTCTTCAGGACCTCTCCGAGACCTTCCGGGCGCGACTGTCCTTCAGCGAGACGGTCCGGTTGAAGACCAGATGATCCGGCCGGCTGTCGACCGAGTCCACCGTGAAATAGCCCTTGCGCTCAAACTGGAAAGCTGTGCCGGGCGCAGCTGCCGCCAACCCGGGTTCGACCTTGGCCTGGATGCGGATCAGGGACTTCTGGTTGAGATGCTCGATCCAGGGAATGCCGTCACTGTCATCCAGGATATTCGCTTTGCTGAACAAGGTGTCATAGAGCCGCACCTCCGCATCCAGACCACGGCGCGCACAGACCCAATGTATGGTGCCCTTCACCTTGCGGCCGTCCGGTGAATCGCCTCCCCGCGTAGCCGGGTCGTAGGTGCAGCGGATGCATGTGACCTCGCCGCTCGATGGATCCTTGTCGATTCCGGTGCAGGTGACCAGGTAACCGTAACGCAGCCGCACCTCCCGCCCAACCGACATCCGGTAGAAATTCCTGGGCGCGTTCTCCTGGAAATCCTCACGTTCGATGAAGAGCTCACGGGAAAAAGGAATCTGACGTGAACCGGCCTCGGCATTCGCCGGATGATTGGCCGCCTCGAGCCACTCCTCCTTGTCTTCAGGGTAATTCTCAATGACCAGGCGAACCGGATCGAGCACACCCATGACGCGGTGGGTCGTCTCATTCAGGTCCTGGCGAACATGGTGTTCCAGCAGGGCAAAATCCGTCAGGCTGTTGTACTTGGTAACCCCCACCTCCTCGAGAAAGGAACGGATCGCTTTGGGCGTGTAGCCCCTCCTCCGCATGCCGCGGATCGTCGGCATGCGCGGATCGTCCCATCCACTTACGTGCCCCCCATGGACCAGTTCCCGCAAGTAGCGTTTGCCCGTGACGATGTAGGTGACGTTGAGGCGGGCAAACTCATACTGATGCGACTGAAAAACCCCGGTATTCTCGATACACCAGTCGTAGAGGGGACGATGCACTTCAAACTCGATGCTGCAGAGAGAATGGGTGATCCCTTCAATCGCGTCGGAGATGGCATGGGCGTAGTCATACATCGGATAGATGCACCAGGCATCTCCCGTGCGATGATGGCCGACCTTCTTGATCCGGTAGAGGGCCGGATCGCGCAGGTGGAGATTGGGTGAGGTCATGTCGATCTTCGCCCGGAGGACCTTCGACCCCTCGTCGAATTCACCCGCTTTCATGCGGACGAAAAGATCAAGATTCTCCTCGACCGAGCGGTTCCGGAACGGACTCTCCTTGCCGGGCCTGGAGGGGACGCCGCGGTAGCTCTTCCATGTCTCCTGATCCAGTTCGCAGACATAGGCCTTCCCGTCGCGGATCAGTTGAACGGCCAGCTCATAAAGACGGTCGAAATACCCGGAGGCAAAATAGAGATGCTCGCCCCAGTCAAAACCCATCCAGCGAATGTCCTCGATGATCGACTCCACATACTCGGTTTCCTCCTTTTCCGGGTTGGTGTCATCCATCCGCAGATGACAGCGTCCCCCGAATTCTTCAGCGAAACCGAAGTTGAGACAAAACGCCTTGGCACTGCCGAGATGAAGATAACCGTTCGGTTCGGGAGGGAACCGGGTCACGATCGTCTCATACCGTCCGGCGGCGACATCGGCAGCAATGATCTGCCGGATGAAATTCTGCGGTTTGGGTGTGGTTTCCTCAGTCATAGCGGGCCTTCAGCTACCAACAGTGTTCAAAAAGCGGGAAATGCGCTCGAGACAGCGATCCTTGCCGAGCAAATGAAGCAGGTCGTAGAACCCCGGGCCGCCCGCCACGCCGGACAGCGCGATCCGGGCCACGCCAAAGTAGTCATTCCTTCCATGGCCACCTGACTCAACCAGGCGGTCGATCGCCTCTTCCAGACCGGCCGGGCTGAAATCGTCCTGTATCCGCAGAAGCGCTTCGAGTTCCTTCAGCCGGGCGATCGGCTCCCCTTTTCGCAGAACCTTCTGCATCGCCTTCTCATCCGTCGGATAGTCATCGCTGAAGAAATACCGGGTATAGTCCGGCAATTCACTGAAGACGCGGATCTTTTCCTGACAGACGCGAAGAACGCTGCGCACATAGGACGAATCAAACCCCGCCGCGGTGCCGGCATCGGCCAGCACCTGCTCGCCCCGGTCGGCGAAGTCGGACTCCGACAGGTCGCGGATATAAAGTCCGTTGAGGTGATTCATCTTCCTGTCGTCGAACCGCGCATTCGACTTGTTCACCCCTTCGAGATCGAATCGCTCGATCAATTCCGATCGGCTCATCTTCTCCCGGTCGTCTTTGGGCGACCAACCCAGCAGCACCAGATTGTTGACGACTGCATCGGGGAGGTACCCCAGTTTCTGATAGTCCTCGATCAGGGCACCCTCATCCCGCTTGCTCATTTTCCCGGAGCCATGCTGCTTGAGAATGAGCGGGATATGCGCATAGACCGGAAGATCGGCGCCGAACGCCTTGATCAATTCCGTGTGCTTGCTGGTATTGGAGAGGTGATCCTCGCCCCGAATGACGTGGGTGATTCCCATGGTCAGGTCGTCGACCACGTTGACGAAATGGAAGACAGGCGAGCCGTTGGAACGGATGATGACGAAATCCTTTTCTTCCGTCCTCTCCACCCGGCCCCGAACCGCATCCTCAATGATCTGAGGCTGGCCGGAAATGCGGAAGAAAACCGCTCCGTCCCGGTCGTAGACCCGGCCGGCCGATCTCAGACTCTCGAGATGCTCAAGATAGACCTGGGAACGTTCGCTCTGGAAATAAGGTCCGCGGTCCCCTCCGACGCCGGGACCTTCGTCCCATTCCAATCCCAGCCAGGCCATACCCGAGAGGAGAACCTCAAGTGCCTCCCGTGTATTCCGCTCCTTGTCGGTATCCTCGATCCGCAGAATGAAACTCCCTCCATGCCTGCGGGCATAAAGCCAGTTGAACAGGGCGGTTCGGGCGCTGCCGATGTGGAAGAAGCCGGTCGGGCTGGGTGCAAAACGTACGCGGACTGATGCCATTTACTCTGGGTTGAAATCTGACAATGAAACGGTCAGGAATGAATCAACCCTGAAGCCGTGTCAAAATCCTTCCTCCATGTCCTCACCCGCGACTGAATTCCTCCAGCGACTCCTCCCCGTCGCCGGCGCAGCGGGTTTCCGCCACCGGAGCTACGGCAAGGCCGACGGAACCGACCTCGTCGTTCTCGAGCGATCCGGAAGGGCCGGTGCCCCCCACCTTTATCTTTCAGCGGGTATCCATGGCGACGAGCCGGCCGGCCCGGAAGCCATCTGCCGCCTTCTGGAGCAGCCCCACCACCTTCCCGATTTCCGCTGGACGCTCTTTCCCCTGCTCAATCCCGCCGGATACAACCTTGGGACACGCGAAAACGCGGCGGGCCTCGATCTGAACCGGGACTACCGCAGCCCCCTCGCACCGGAAACCATCGCCCACCGATCCGTCCTGGAGAACCTGGGACCGCTCGATCTGGTGATCGCGCTCCATGAGGACTGGGAATCAAGGGGATTCTACCTCTACGAACTCAATGCAGCCGGATTGGATGGAATGGCGGAGAAGGTTCTCTCGGCTGCCGCATGCGAAGGCCCGATCGATCTGGACAGCGAAATCGATGGTCGTCCAGCCGCCAACGGCGTAGTCCATGCGCCCATCGACCGATTCGACGACCGACAGGATTGGCCCGAACAGATCCTTCTCTTCCGCACCCGGACCCGGCTCTGCTACACTTTTGAAACGCCATCCACCCTGCCCCTCGAGGTCCGGATTCGCCAGCACCTCGCCGCCTGTCGGAGTGCCTTCGACCTTATGGAATCCCGGTCGCATCAACCTCCATCCTCTCCCGACAGAACCCGATGAGGTCGGGCGCGAGCGGCGTCTCGAGGACGAGCGGACCATCCGGAAGGTCGAAGACAATCCGTCGGGCATGGAGGGCGTGCCGGTAATGCGCCAGCACGGCTTCGAGATCGGGCGTCCAACCGTTATCGATGAAGCTCAGGAAGATCGCCGGGGGTACGCCGTAGATCTTGTCACCGACGAGCGGGTGCCCGATCAGTTCTCCGTGGGCGCGGATCTGGTGCTGCCGCCCCGTGTCCATCCGGACCCGGACCAGGGTGAATCCGCCCCCCGTCGCCAGCGGCTCAAAAAGTGTCCGGGCCGCCCGGCCATCGGTTGGCCTCCACCCCTGTTTGGCCACGATGGGGCTGTCCGGATGTCGACCCAGAGGATGGTCCGCCTCACGATTTTCCCTCAACTCCCCGTGGAGGATGGCGATGTATTCCTTGTGGACCATCCGTTTCTCCACCGCCTGCTGAAGCCGGCTGGCCGCTTCACGATTCTTCGCGACAAGAACGACCCCGCTCGTCTCCCGATCGATCCGAAAAACCAGATGTGCGGCTTCCACATCCCGATAGGCGCGGAAGGCGCCGACCAGGCTCGAGGTCGGGCCGTGCTTCGAGGGGTGACAGACCACCAGAGGCGGCTTGTCAAAACAGATCCAATCCGCATTCTCATTCCGTATCCAGGATTCGAATTCGGAGGGAAGGATTTCAAAGCCCCGGGCGGTCGCCGGCATCTAGCGCTCCTCCCCCCAGGGAAGGATGTCTGCCCATCCGTCCCCAGCTGTGGAATTCCATTCACGAGGCGACCGGATCCGGAATTTTACCCGAGAGAGAAGGTCTCCGGACGGGCGCCGCCTCCGGCATCTCTTATCATTGACCATCAATATCTTACCCACGAATACGGAAAATCCCTGACTACGGGACCAGCCAGTCTTCCGGATTCAATTTCAAAAAGCCGATTTCGTCAAGAAGCCGCCCGCTCCCGAATAAAATCGATCGCGATAACGGCGAGAAAGGTTGCATATCCACATCCTCCGGCTTAGCTTCCCATTGACTTGATGAAGGACCTTCCAGCAATCGCGGAACCATCTGTCGCTTTGACGAGTCTCACCCCTTCCAGAACGTGCTGAGCCGCACTTGCAGGGCCGGCGCGTGCCTGTTCATGACCACCAACAACAAAAATGACGCAGATTATGAATAATTCGTCCAGCAACCACGAAGTGATCCTCAAAGGAATCCATCTCGATCTGACCGAGTCCTCAAATCGATCGCCAACGAGAAGGTATCCCGACTGTTCACATGAAGATCGCATCATCAGGATTCGTGTTGAGCTGGAACACGACAAGACCAAGGCCAAAGAGAGGAAGTTTGTCGCGAAGGGACACATTGAGATCCACGGTCCCTCCATGAATGCGTCCGTATCGAGCGGTGATTGTCTGAAATCGCTCGACGAATTGATCGACAAACTCGACCGGATGATCCGCCGCCGATCCCGGCTGCGCCTGAGCAAACGCCGTCATCCACACCGGGTTGAGATCCCGGCGAACCTGCCCAAGGTCTGAAACAGGCCCATTTCCCCTGCCCAGCCGTCCGGTTCCGACCGGGCGGCTTTTTTTTCCGTTCGCCATATCCGGTCGATATTGCAGGTTTTCAGTCGATGACCGGTTGCCAATCCGCAGGATTTCTGCCCACATTTATCCGGTGAAATGCTGCGGAATAATCCCACGCCTCCTGCCGATCGCCTGGATCGCGGTTCTGTGGATCTCGCCGGCCAACGCCCGGCAGGAGCTTTCGCCCACCTACACGGCAACCGTGGTGGAGCGGGAATTCAAGGGGGTTGAGGACATCGAGCCCAAGGAGATGGCCGGAATCTGGCTCCTCCAGTTCCTCCCCGGCAACGCCTTCGTCCTCCTCAAGGACGGAGAGATCATGGTGGATGGCTACTGGACCCTTAAGGATGATCTGTTGACCCTCACCCGGATGACGGGCCCCCTGGTCTGCTCCTGGGATGACGCCGAAAAGGCGACTTACCGGGTGGACATCCAGGGGTTCTCCGTCGCGTTCCGGGCCACCGAGGACGTCTGTGAGGGGCGGGCCGCCGTGCTGACCCGGGGAACCTTCCGAACCGTCCCCCGATAACCGCGGCCGGCCTGCCGGGAACAATCGCAGCGAAAGGTGTCTTTTCGGTGCGAAAATCGCCCTGCGCGATTTGCCGCCCGCCACAATCGGCAATACCTTGCTCTCGGGCCGGTTCGCTGCGGCCCGTCGGACAGCAACCTCAACCATAAACTCGCCATGAAACCTGGAACCCGCACGGTTCTGATCACCTTGGCGGCAGTCGCTCTGGCCCTCGCCTCGTGTCGGCCCTCGCCCAATTCGGGCTACGGTCTCTCGCTGCCTGAAGGGGATATCGATCGCGGCAAGGCCGCCTTTATCAACCTGAAATGCACGGAATGCCACACTGTTAAGGACGTCGCCCTGCCCGGGCCCGAAAAGCCATCCGCGATCATGATGGAACTGGGAGGGGTGGTATTTTCGGTCAAGACCTACGGTGAACTCGTCACCTCGATCATCAACCCGGAGCACATCATCTCCCCGAAATACACCCGGCTGATCGATGCCGAAAACAACGCCGGGTCCGGTCTGTCCATGCCGGATTACAACCAGCGGATGACCGTCGCCCAATTGATTGACCTGGTGGCCTTCCTCCATTCCCGTTACCAGCTCAAACCCGACACCGACTACAGCACCTACCAGATGTACCCGTAGACTGGATGTTTCCAGCCGGGTGGAAGGGTGTCGAACGGGAACGTTCGGACCGGCCGGGGGAAACCGCCGGGAGGTCCAGAACAGGAACAGCCTCGGCCAGGTCGACTCGCGTCAAGTGCGGCAGAAGCGTGATCCGTCCCTGTCCGGATGAACAACCGGACGGCTCCATGCGTCGCCCCTTTCGCCCGAAGCCCGGAGATGACACGGTCGGCCAAAGGGCCGAGCGGACAAGCTTGGCGGTTTTCCTACCCGGAAAACCTTCGGTTTCACCCGCCGCTGCTATTCGTAGGCCTTGAAGCTGAACTTCTGGCCACCGAGGGTCGCTTCATACATGAGACCACCCTTGGCCCGGGTGAACACGGCCATGCCCATTGAATAATCGGCCTTCGTCTGGGAATTCCCCGCCGCCGCCGAGGTTCCCCCGGCCGTGCTGGCAGAAGCATTCGCGCCGGCCGTGATGGCCACCGCCGAGGCCTGTGCACCGAATTCGAAATTGCCGCTGGTGAACGAATCGTAGGCTCGCTGGTCCTCGAAGAAAATCAATTGGCTGTAGGCCTGACCACCGAGCTGGAAACCGATGGTGACCTGGGTCATGGAGGTCACTCCCGTCGACTTGCGTCCCTTGAAAACCCAACCTTTGCCGTGAGCCCCCCCCACACCGATACCCGCCTTTCCGATGGTCGGGAAAATCGCGAATCCGTAATTGCTGGCCAGGAAGGGCTGGACCGCATCCGCTTTCATGAAGTCCTCGAATGCCGCCTTGACCAGATCGGGGTCCTTCTCCTCTCCCTGAACCGAGCCGAAATCGATCACTATCGCGGCGGGCACCTTTTTCGGACAGCCGGACCATCCGAAAGCCAGCAAGGCCAAAACCATCGGAATGCAGACGCGTTTGTACATGCCGCCAGTGCACGGTAGAATCCCGCGGATGACAAGCTGGATCTGCTTGCGCCCCTGGATCCCGGGCGGCCACCCCGCCACCACCCGGCGCCTCCTCGAGCAGGTGCAAATCGTTTGTCGAATGGCATTCTTAAAGCTTCATCCATGCAAATCTGCTTGCGCGCCGCGAACGACCCGCGAACGATTTGTTCCCTTGTATTTTCCAAAGTGATCCTCATCTTTCCCCTTCCCGTCACCCGGGAAGCACCCAGTCTGACAGGCCGAACGGCAGCCTACCACACCTGACGCTCGACCCGGACTCTTGAGTCCACCGGCTCGGCACTCTCCGGGCAAAACAGCCTTTTCCCAGGAAATCCACAGATCCACCGCTTATGTCCGATTCGCAGAAATCTCCCTTAGGATGGCCCCAACCCCAAGGCCTCTGGCATCCCTCCCACGAGAAGGACTCCTGTGGTGTCGGATTCATCGCCCATCTCAAAGGGAAGCGATCGCACGACATCATCGAAAAGACGCTGACGATGAACACCAATATGGATCATCGGGGCGCAAGCGGAGCAGAGCCCGAGACCGGCGACGGCGCGGGTATTTTCGTGCAGATGCCGGACAAGTTCCTCCGCCGGGTCATGGTGGAGCACGAGGTCGATCTCCCTCCGGAAGGCCAATATGGAGCCGGGATCGTCTTCCTCTCCCCACATTCCGGCGAGAGAGAGGCCGCCATGCAGCTCTTCGAGCATATCATCAAGGAGGAGGGTCAGCGCTTTCTCGGCTGGCGCAATGTCCCGGTCAAGAGCTCGATTCTCGGCAAGACCTCCGGGCGTTACGAACCCCTGATGAAGCAGATCTTCATCGGTCGCAATCCCGAGCTGACCCATATCCTCGATTTCGAGCGCGTGCTTTACATCATCCGCAAACGCATGGTCAACGCCGTCCGCACCAATGAGGTTCCGGTGCAGTTCTACGACGTGCACCGCAATGAGCGGAACTCCTTCCCGGGAAGCGAATACTTCTACATCAACGGGCTCTCCGCCCGGACCATGATCTACAAGGGCATGCTCACGCCCTGCCAACTGGAGGAGTATTTCCCCGATCTTCACGATCCGGATTTCGAGTCGGCCCTCGCCCTCATGCACACCCGGTTCTCGACCAACACCTTCCCGAGTTGGCCGCGCGCCCACCCCAACCGGATGATCGCCCACAACGGCGAAATCAATACGGTGATGGGCAATGTGAATTTCATGAAGTCCCGCCAGGCCCTCTGCCGGTCGGCCAGGTTCGGGGACAACATCAGGAAGATCTTTCCCGTCATCAACGAGGACGGATCCGATTCGGCCCGCTTTGACAACGTTCTCGAGTTTCTGCACATGGGCGGCTACGACCTGACCCACGCCATGATGATGATGATCCCCGAACCGTGGGAACGTCACGAGAACATGGACCCGGCCAAGCGGGCTTTCTACGAATTCCATGCCTGCATGATGGAGCCCTGGGACGGTCCGGCCTCGATCACCTTCTCCGACGGCTACCAGATCGGCGCTGTCCTCGACCGCAACGGCCTGCGTCCCAGCCGCTATTACGTGACCGATGACGATCTTGTCATCATGGCCTCCGAAGTCGGTGTCCTGCCCAACCTGGACCCCCTCAGCGTGGTCGAGAAAGGGCGCCTCCAACCCGGCCGGATGTTCCTCGTCGACATGAATGAAGGGCGGATCATTCCCGACCAGGAACTGAAGGAACGCGTCTACTCGGCCCATCCCTACCAGAAGTGGCTCGATGCGAATCGGATCAAGGTAGACGACCTCCCGGAACCGGAGAATGTCCCGGGCGTCACCCCGGACACCATCCGCACCCGGCAACTCGCCTTCGGCTATACCTACGAGGACCTCCGGTTCCTCCTCGGCCCGAGCGCCCAGAGCGGAGTCCAGCCGATCGGTTCGATGGGCAACGACACGCCTCTGGCCATTCTCTCTGACCGGCCGAAGCACCTCTACCAATACTTCAAGCAGATCTTCGCCCAGGTGACCAATCCCGCCCTCGACTGCATCCGGGAGGAACTGGTGACGGCGACCGAAACCTTCATCGGCTCGGAGGGCAACCTGCTCAACCCGGGGCCGAAGAGCTGCCGTATGATCCGCATGGATACGCCGATCATCGACAACCGGACCCTGGCCAAGCTGCGCGAGGTGAAACGGGACGGTTTCAAATCCGCGACGGTCGATGCCCTTTTCCCGGCGGATCAGGACGGAAAGGGTCTCGAGAAGGCTCTGACGAACCTCTTCCGGCGTCATCGACTGGCCAAGGGAAGGAGTCAACATCGTCATCCTGACCGACCGGAACCTCGACCGGGCCAACGCGGCCATGCCCACCCTTCTCGTCATGGCCGGGCTCCGTACCTGGTCAAGAAGGCACCCGGACCCGGGTGTCCATCATCCTCAGACCGGAGAGGCCCGCGATCCATCACTTTGCCGTCCTGCTGGGCTACGGCGGACGCGATCAATCCCTACATGGCCTTCGAATCACTTCACCAGATGATCGAGGACAAGATGCTTGATCTCGACTACGAGAAGGCGGTTTACAACTACCTCAAGGCTTCGGTCAAGGAGTCATGGTCAGACGATGGCCAAGATGGGTATCTCCACGGTGGCGTCCTACCGCGGTGCCCAGATCTTCGAGGCGATCGGCCTCAACACCGACCTGGTCAACACCTACTTCTGCGGAACGGCCGGCCGGGTCGAAGGGGCCGGAATCAATGAAGTCGCCGAAGAATCCCTCCGGCGTCACCGCAAAGGCCTATCCGCCCCGGCATATCGAGGACGACGAAGCGGCTTTGGACCCCGGCGGCATGTATCAGTGGCGCAAGGACGGGGAGGACACCTTTTCAACCCCCAGACCATCCATCTCCTGCAGGAAGCGGTTCGCAGCGCACGACTACGAAGCCTACAAGCAGTATGCGAAACAGGTCAATGACCAGACCCGGAAGATCTACACCCTGCGGGGACTGATGAGTTTCAAGATGAATCGCAAGCCGGTTCCTCTCGAGGAGGTGGAATCGGTCGAGTCGATCACCCGGAGGTTTAAGACCGGGGCGATGTCCTACGGCTCCATTTCCAAGGAGGCCCACGAGACCCTTGCCATCGCGATGAACCGCATCGGCGGCAAATCGAATACCGGCGAAGGCGGCGAGGATCCCGGAGCGCTTCAATCCGATGCCCAACGGCGACAGCAAACGCTCGGCCATCAAACAGGTTGCCTCCGGACGCTTCGGTGTGACCAGTCATTACCTGGTCAACGCCGACGAGCTGCAGATCAAGATATCCCAGGGGGCCAAGCCGGGCGAAGGCGGCGAATTGCCCGGTTCCAAGGTCTACCCATGGGTGGCCAAGGTCCGTCACTCACTCCGGGAGTCGGACTGGTCTCCCTCCCCCTCACCACGACATCTATTCGATCGAGGATCTGGCCGAACTGGTCCACGATCTGAAGAACAAATGTCCACGCACGGGTGAACGTCAAACTGGTGGCTGAAGTCGGAGTCGGCACCATTGCCGCCGGCGTGACCAAGGGCCATGCCGACGTCATCCTCATCTCGGGCCACGACGGCGGGACCGGCGCCTCGCCCACTTCGTCGATCTACAATGCGGGTGCACCGTGGGAACTGGGCCTGGCTGAAACCAACCAGATCCTCCTCCTCAACAATCTGCGCAGCCGGGTTGTTCTCGAGACCGACGGCCAGCTCAAGACCGGCCGCGACGTGGCCATCGCCGCGCTCCTCGGAGCCGAGGAGTATGGTTTCGCAACCGCTCCACTCGTCTCGCTCGGATGCATCATGATGAGGGTCTGCCAGAAAAACACCTGTCCTGTCGGCGTGGCCACCCAGGATCCCCGCCTGCGCAAGAATTTCACCGGAGAGCCGGAGCACGTGGTCAACTTCATGAAGTTCATTGCCACCGACCTGCGCTCCATCATGGCGTCGCTTGGTTTCCGGACGATCAATGAGATGATCGGCCGGGTTGACCAGCTGGAGACCGTTGAGGCAGTCAATCACTGGAAGGCGAAAGGCGTCGACCTGACGACCATCTTCCACAAACCCGATGTCGGGCCGGAAGTCGGACGCTACTGCCAGAAACCGCAGGATCACGGCCTGGCCAAGGCTCTCGACAACACCCATATTCTCAAAATCTGCGAACCGGCTCTCGAGCGCGGCGAAAAAGTCGTGGCCGAACTGCCGATCGTCAATGTGAACCGTGTGGTCGGAACCATTACCGGAAGCGAGGTGACCCGCAGATACGGAGCCAGCGGGCTGCCGGATGACACCATCCAGTTGACCTTCAAAGGAAGCGCCGGTCAGTCCTTCGCGGCTTTCACGCCCCGCGGCATGACCTTCCGACTTGAAGGTGATGCCAATGACTACGTGGGCAAAGGTCTCTCCGGAGCCAAAGTCATTGTTCACCCTCCCAGGGGTTCGAAGTTCAAGCCCGAGGAGAATATCCTGATCGGAAACGTCGCCTTTTATGGAGCAACCTTCGGGACCGCCTTCATCAACGGCATCGCCGGCGAGCGCTTCTGCGTTCGCAATTCGGGCGTGCGGGCGGTAGTTGAGGGCGTCGGTGACCACGGTTGCGAATACATGACCGGCGGTGAGGTGATCGTCCTCGGCGCCACCGGCCGCAACTTCGGCGCCGGCATGTCGGGCGGGGTTGCCTACATCCTGGACCTGAAGGGCGATTTCATCAGCCGGCAACTCAACCAGGACATGGTCAACACCTATGGGCTGATCGAGTGCGAAAACAACGAAATCGCCCGGGTGCGGGAGATGATCGAGAAACATGTCGAGTACACCGGTTCTCCGCGCGGGCATTGGGTTCTCGATCAGTGGACGGAGATCCTGCCGAAGTTCGTCAAGGTCCTGCCGCGCGACTACGAACGGATGCTCGACGCCTTCAGGAAAGTCGAGGAACAGGGCCTTTCCGGAGACGAAGCCGCCATGGCGGCTTTCGAGGCCAACATGAACGATACGGCCCGCGTGGGCGGCAATTGATCAGTCCCCTCGTCTCCTTCACTCACGCCAATTCCAATTCGCTGATTCACTAAATGGGCAAACCAACCGGATTTCTCGAGGTCGAAAGAAAAACCATCTCCGAAAAGGCTCCGCTTGAGCGGATCAAGAACTGGGAGGAATTCAAGGACCACCCCCCTGAAGAGCATCTCCGCAAGCAGGGATCGCGCTGCATGGATTGCGGCACCCCGTTCTGCCACACCGGCCATCTGATTTCCGGCATGGCCAGCGGCTGTCCGATCAACAATCTGATTCCGGAGTGGAATGACCTGGTCTTCCAGGGTCGCTGGAAGGAAGCCCTGCAGCGACTGCACAAGACCAATAATTTCCCGGAATTCACCGGACGTGTCTGTCCCGCCCCTTGCGAAGGGTCCTGTGTCCTTGGCATCATTGAGCCCCCGGTCACGATCAAAAATATCGAGAGTGCCATTATCGATCGGGGCTGGGACGAAGGGTGGGTCACCCCGAAAACGCCCGCGGAACGCACCGGCAAGAAGGTGGCGGTGATCGGATCCGGTCCCTCGGGCCTGGCCTGTGCCGATCAGCTCAACCAGGCGGGGCATTCCGTGACTGTCTTCGAGCGGGCCGACCGCCCGGGCGGACTCCTCATGTACGGGATTCCGAACATGAAGCTCGACAAGCGCAAGGTGGTCGAACGCCGGATCAAGCTGATGGAAGAGGAAGGCGTCACCTTCCGGACGGGATGCGAGATCGGCCGCGACATCCCCGCTTCCCAGATCAGGACGAACTTCGATGCCATCGTCTGCTGCACAGGCGCGACCAAACCCCGCGACCTGCCCATCCCGGGTCGCGAACTCAACGGCGTCCATTTCGCCATGGATTTCCTGACCGGAAATACCCGGCACATTCTCGACACCTCCTTCGACGGATCCCTCCCCCCGATCAACGCGCGGGACAAGGATGTGGTGGTCATCGGCGGCGGCGACACCGGAACCGATTGCGTCGGCACCTCCATCCGCCACGGCTGCCGGAGTGTCACGCAGCTTGAAATCCTGCCCCGACCACCCGATCAGCGGGAAAAGAATAATCCATGGCCGGAGTGGCCGAAGATCTACCGCCTCGATTACGGACAGGAAGAGGCCAAGGCCCTTCAGGGCGAGGATCCACGTCAGTATCTCGTGATGACCGAGCGCTTTCTCGACGACGGCGAAGGGAATCTCGCCGGGCTTGAAATCTTCGATATCGAATGGGGCAAGGATGATCAGGGACGTTTTGTCCCCAAGAAGAAGGAAGACACCCGACGGATCATCCCCGCCCAACTCGTCACCCTGGCGATGGGATTTCTCGGGCCTGAGCAGACCCTGGTCGAGCAACTCGAACTCAAGACGGACGCGCGTTCAAACCTCGAGGCCGAACACGGGAAATTCACCACCAACGTCGAGGGCATCTTTGCCGCCGGCGATTGCCGTCGTGGCCAAAGCCTCGTGGTCTGGGCGATCAACGAAGGTCGCGGCGCCGCCCGCGAGGCGGATCGCTACCTGATGGGCTCGACCCAGCTCCCCTGAGCAAAGGGTCGATTCCGTCCTGGTTTCTCGTTCCCTCGGGCTACGCCGCATGAATCCGTTTCGATAAGCCGGATTGATCAATTGGTCCCGGTCTGATTGAGTTTCTCCGGAAACTCGTATGAAACGCGTCGTAATCGTGGAGGACCAGACGGCTGTCCGGCAGATGCTGGCCCATGTCCTCAGCCTGGAAGGCAACTACGAAATTGTCGGAGAATCCGGAGACGGGCATGAGGCGACCGCTCTGATCCGCAAGGTCAGACCCGATCTTCTCATTCTCGATGCCCGCCTGCC
Source organism: Opitutaceae bacterium (assembly GCA_041395105.1). Classification (NCBI taxonomy): domain Bacteria; kingdom Pseudomonadati; phylum Verrucomicrobiota; class Opitutia; order Opitutales; family Opitutaceae; species Opitutaceae bacterium. Next base: position 458,345 of record JAWLBB010000003.1, read on the forward strand.
GGGAATGAACGGTCACGAAATCCTCCAGGCGGTTCAGGATCTGCTGCCAAGACTGCGCGTGCTGGTATTTTCCGGCTACGAGAATCCGGTCATCATCCGCGACCTGCTCAATCACGGCGCCCACGGTTTCGTCGAGAAATCCGCCAACCTCGAGGAATTGCGGCGGGGAATCGAGGCCGTGGCCAATGGAGGCACCTATTTCGGACCGGCCGCCGCGGTGTCCATCCGCAATCTCATGACCGGGACCGCCGGTTCAGCGACAAGTCGGGACCTCCTGACCGACCGGGAGCGGGAGATTCTGAAATTGATCGCCGAAAGCCACAGCACCAAGCAGATCGCGGCCCGCCTTGGACTCAGCGTGAAAACGGCCGACAATCATCGGACAAACCTGATGCGCAAACTCGATCTCCACGATGTCGCCGGCCTGACCCGCTTTGCCATCCAGATCGGCCTGGTCGAAGCGGCCCAACTGCCGGGAGTGGAAGAAGACCCCCGCCCCTAGTGGTCAGACACGCATGATCTGACGGGTTGGGCAGGAGAGGCTTACGCCTCGATTCTTGTCCAGACCGGCTCTGGATCGAGGCGTAAAGCCTCTCCTACACACTCTCGTGGATACCTGATACCCATCAGTTGATCAGCGTCAGTCCACTGGGGCGAATCACCCGAGCAAAAAAAAAGGCCCCGCACCTGGAGATGCGGGACCGGAGAGGAAAGCGAAAAAATCAGCGCAGGATCACCAGTTCGACCCGCCGATCCTGCTGCATCTGCTCCTCGCTGCCGCCTTCGGCGGCATCAAGGTCACCCTTGGAAAGGGTTTCCACGCGAGATGACTCAACTCCAATGCCCTCGAGGAAGGACCGCACACTCGACGCCCGGCGGTCTCCGAGGCCCATATTGTATTCGGTCGTCCCCCGCCAGTCACAATGGCCTTCGAGGAGAATCCTCGCGGTCGGGCTGCCCGAAAGGTATTCGGCGGCCTGGGAAAGTTTCTGCCTCTCGGAGACCCGGATACTCGATGAATCGAAGTCAAAATAAACGGACGGAAGCACGCCGCGCTGCTGCTGGCCAAGGCCACCCATGTCATCCGCACCCCGGGACTCCAGACCGCTTTGTCCGGCAAAGAGATCATTGGTCGAGACGGACTGGGGATTCAGCCCGGAACCTGCCCCCGGCCCCACCATGGTCTGGCTGGGATTGGGACGGGTGGGCTTTTTCTGACACCCAGCAAATGCAACGGCGAGCCCAAGTGAAGCGAGGGCGAGAAGTCTGGTCGGATAGATCATGTACAAAGAATTGTCCGGATTTCAGCTGATTTATTGTCTAATCGCCTGAGTCGGGCAAGAAATTTAGGTCGGAATGAATATTCCGTGAAAGCAGCAGGATGATCACCCTTCAAACCGGGCACAAGAAAGAAAGGTGCCTCCAGGCCTTGCGCCGGTTATCGACCCCCATTTCCTTGATTCCCAATGCCGGTGGACCTCGTACAGACCCCTGAAATCCTGCTCGTCGACAATGGTTCACTTCGCCCTCAGCCGACACTGCACCTGCGCCGGATCGCCCGGAGGCTGTCGTCCCGCATCCCCTACCCGGCGACCGCGACCTCGCTTCTTCATTCGGATCGGATCGATCCGGACCGGCTGGAAGGCAAACCCGCCGTTCTCCTCTTTGACGAAATCAGTCGCCGCCTCGAGGCAGGCAAAACGCATTTCATCATCCTGCCCTGCTTCATCGGCCCGAGTCTCGCCCTGACCGATTACATCCCCGGGCAGCTGAACGAACGGCGAACCCGCCACCCCCGCCTCAGGGTCGTGGTCGCAGACAGCCTCGCCCGGACCGGCCCGCGGGAGGACCTCCGCCTCGCCCGGATCGTTAGCCATCGGGTCCGGGATGTGATCACCGGGCATTCGCCGTCGACTGCGCCAGACGTTATCGTGGTCGACCATGGGAGTCCGGTCCGGGCGGTGGCCGCTTTGCGGGACCGAATCGCCACCGAGGTCGCCGGGCACCTCGCCGGGTCGGTTCATTCCGTCCATCCGGCCTCAATGGAACGCCGCGAAGACCCCGAGTTCGCCTTCAATGAACCCCTCCTCGAGACCGCCCTGATGGAAACAGGCCGGAACGGTCGCCCCGTCATCGTCAGCCTCCTCTTTCTCTCACCCGGCCGCCACGCCGGACCCGATGGCGACATCACCCGGATCTGCAGGGAAGCGCGGGCGGCCCGTCCCGGCCTCGACATCACGTTGACCCCACCGATCGGAGTCGATCCAGGAATCATCGATATTCTGGCCGACCGGACCGGAGAAGCCCTCGCGGAACTGACCGCGCAGACCTGAGACCTCCGGTCGGACGCCCGGGAAAGTCCGATCCGCCCCGCTGCAGGGGACCATCAGCCGGACCTGCCCGCCAAAGACTTGAGGATATCCCTCGAGACTTCGATGCCCTTCTTCATAACCCCGAGATGAAAGCTTTCGTTGGGAGCGTGAAGGGCGTCTTCAGGCAGGAAAAGCCCCAGCATGAGGGAATCCATTCCGAGGACCCGCTTGATTTCGGCGATGATGGGGACGCTGCCGCCCTCGCGCAGGTAAAGGGGTGGCCGGCCGAAGACCCGTTCGATACTCCTGCCCGTCGCCTGAAAGGCCCGGGCCAGAACCGGTGACTGGTCTGCGGGCGTATTCACACGCCCGGGCGGAATGACCATGTAGGGGTTGCCCTTGTGGCCCGGTTTGATCTCGAGTCTGACGTCTGGACTGCAGCGGGCCCGCAGAGCCTCAAAGACGAGCGCCTCGATCCGGTCGGGATCCTGGTTGGGCACCAGCCGGCAACTGATCTTCACGAACGCGGTCGACGGGATGACCGTCTTGCTTCCTTCACCCTGGTAACCGCCGCCGATTCCATTGAACTCCAGTGTCGGATAAAAGCGGATACCCTCAAACGGCGACACGCCATTCAGCGTCCGGAATCGCCGGACTCCGGTGAACTTGAGATACTCCTGCTCACTGATGCCGAGCCGTTTCAATTCCTCCCGCTCCCACTCCTCCGGCTCCACCACATCGTCGTAGAATCCGTCGATCGCCACCCGTCCGTCCGCGTCATGAAGAGAGGCGCACAGATCGGATAGAGCCTGGATCGGATTGAGGAAGGCGCCTCCGTGCATTCCGGAATGAAAATCGCCGGAAGCCGCGGTCACCGAGACCTCCAGGGTGATGATGCCCCGCAAGCCCGACGTCACCACCATCTGGTTCTCGTTCGGGCTTCCCGTATCGGAGAGCAGGACAAAGTCACCTTTCAACCGTTCCCGGTGGGCATCAAGGAATCCTCCAAAACTGGGACTGCCGATCTCCTCTTCGCCCTCGACCAGAAAGGTGATCCGAAGCGGCAGTCCGGGATGATCCGCAAGAAGCGATGCGACCGCCGCGACATGAACCATGAAGGGCCCCTTGTTGTCGGCTGTGCCCCGGCCATACATCCGGCCGTCCCGGACTGTCGGTTCAAAGGGGGGAGTCTTCCAGAGGTCGAGGGGGTCCGGCGGCTGGACATCGTAATGCCCGTAGATGACGACGTGCGGCCAGGCGGGATCTCCGCCGCGGGTGGCCAGGATGACCGGGTGGAGCGGCGTCTTCACGATCTCCACCTCGAACCCGATTCCACCCAGCAGACCGGCCACGAAATCGCGGCACTGGGCCATGCCCTCACGGAAGGCGGAATCGGTCGAGACACTCCGGCAACGGACGTACTCTTTCAGTTTCTCAATCGGATCGAAGGACATGGCGCCAACCTGCACGCAGCCCGCGACTGGATCAAGCCTGGCCTCAATTTCCGTCTCCGCCGTCCGGATGATAAACCGCCAATGCCTCGGGCATGATCTTCTTCAATTCCCTGATCCGCGTCTCATCGGCCGGATGGGTCGAAAGAAATTCGGGTGGCTTGTTCTTGCCTTTCGACGCCGCCGCCATCTTTTCCCAAAAGGTGATGGCCGCCCGGGGGTCGTAGCCGGCGCGGGCCGCGTATTGCAGGCCGATGATGTCCGCTTCGGTTTCGTGCTTTCGCGAATAGGGCAGGAGCACGCCGACCGTCGTGCCCAACCCATAGGCGGCCAGGGCGGCCGCCCGTTCACTGTTCGACTGATCCTTTGTGGCCACCCCCACCCCGACGGCACCCGCCGCCACCAGGATATTCTGCGACATCCGCTCGGAACCGTGGCGCGCCGTGACATGGGCGATCTCATGCCCCATCACCGTCGCCAGTTCCGCGTCGGACTCCGCAAGGGCCAGGAGTCCGGTGTAAACCCCCACTTTCCCTCCGGGCAGGGCGAACGCATTGATATCCGGACTGTCAAAGACAACGAACTCCCACTGGGCACTGGGAAGATCGTCCCCCACCGCCGTGGCGATCCGCTTTCCGACATTGGTGACTCGCTCGTTCAGAATCGGGTCATTTGAGACCTTCTCCTCCTTCTTGATCTGCTGGAAGGAGGCCGCCCCCATCTCGGTCTCCTGACCCACCGAGATGAAATTGACCGTCCGCCGACCCGTTGTCGGGACGGTATAGCACCCCGCCAGAAGGCACCCGATCAGGATGAACACCCCGACGCAAAAGCCTGTCCGAGATACCTGACCCGAATTCTTCATCGCGCGTAACTTGGACCCTGATAACCCCCGGAGGTTCAATCGCATTCGCCGAAAGGTCAAGACGGCCTCCATCACCGGTTTGCGTTCGGTCGCGAAGCTCAATGCCGGAAATGCCGGATTCCTGTGAAGACCATGGCCATGCCCCGTTCGTTGGCCGCTGCGATGACTTCGGCGTCGCGGACCGATCCGCCCGGCTGGATGGCGGCGGTCGCACCGGCCTCAGCTGCCGCAATCAGGCCGTCGGCAAACGGGAAGAGAGCCTCGGAGGCCACCGTCGATCCCTTCAGATCGAGCCCCGCCTCGCCGGCCTTCCAGACCGCGATCCGGGAACTGTCCACCCGCGACATCTGTCCGGCGCCGATGCCGAGGGTCCGTTCACCGCGTGTGTAGACGATGGCGTTGGACTTGACGTGCCGTCCCACTTTCCAGCCGAAAAGCATGCTCGCCCATTCATCTGCAGTCGGCTGCCTCTCGGTCACGACCCTGAATCCGTCCGACCGGATCGGCATGGCATCACGGTCCTGACAGAGCAGGCCGCCCAGAACGGAACGTACTTCCTGCAGATCGTCCGGCCCGAGGCCCCTCTGCCTGGTGATCATCAGGCGGAGATTCTTCTTTTTCGCAAAGATGGCGCGAGCCCCATCCGTAAAGTGGGGCGCGATGATGACTTCGCTGAAAATTCCGGAAATCTCCATCGCCAGCTCTTCTTCCAGAGTCTGGTTGACAATGATGATGCCGCCAAAGGGAGCCTGCCGATCGGTCTCAAACGCCAGCCTCCAGGCTTGGACCAGGTCCGGCGCACTGGCCAGGCCGCAAGGATTGGTGTGCTTGAGGATGGCCACGGTCGGCTTCTCGAATTCCCCGATCAGATGGACCGCCGAGGTGATATCGAGGATGTTGTTGTAGCTGAGGGCCTTCCCCTGCAACTGCTCGAACTGCTCGAAGAACGACCCGTAGAGCGCCGCCTTCTGATGAGGATTTTCCCCGTAGCGCAGATCGGCCGCCTTGGGGTAGCTCAGGCTCAATTCGTCGGGACACCCGGTAAGCAGGGCGCTGTCGGGCCCCTCGGACGCCTCGGCGGAGAGGTAATCACTGATCGCCCGGTCGTAGGTGGAGGTCCGCCGAAAAACCTTCAGTGCCAGATCCCGGCGAAGACGCTCAAGACCCGTCTCATCAGCCGCGTCCATCGTCTTCAGTACCCGATCGTAATCGGCCGGGTCGCAGATAACCGCAACCGAGGAGTGATTCTTGGCTGCGCTCCGCAGCATGCTCGGGCCCCCGATGTCGATATTCTCGATCGCCTCCTCAAAGCTCACATCCGGCCGGGCGACCGTTTCCTCAAATGGATAAAGATTGACCACCACCAGATCGATCAGATCGATCCCATGCGCCTTGGCCTGGGCAAGGTGGTCCGGCTTGTCCCGCCGACAGAGCAACCCTCCATGAACTTTCGGGTGGAGTGTCTTGACCCGTCCTTCCATGATCTCGGGAAAGCCGGTATGGTCGCCCACCTCGGTAACCGGCAGACCGTTTTCGAGGAGAAGGCGCGCCGTCCCGCCGGTTGAAAGGAGGTGATACCCATGACGCTCAACCAGGGCTTTGGCGAAAGCGACCAGGCCGGTTTTGTCCGAAACGGAGAGGAGGGCTAGCTTTTGCATCGATTCTCATTCCCATCCTCCCTATCGATGGTTTCAACCCTAAATCCAACGATCCTCCCCCTCCCGATCCATCATGGCCAAGCCCTCCATCCCTCGCCGCCTCGAAAGCACGCGGAAATCCTGGGAACGCTTCGCCTCCGAAGACCCCCTCTGGGCCATTCTGACCGACCCGGAAAAACGGAATGGCGGCTGGGACGTCGAGGAATTCTTTCGCTCCGGCGCCGATGCAATCGACGCCGAGATGCAGCGGCTGAGCCGACGCCTTCCCGATCGACCCACCCATCGGGCGCTCGACTTCGGGTGTGGCGTCGGTCGCCTCACCCGTGGACTGGCCGGACACTTCCGGGAAGTCGTCGGGGTCGACATTTCCGCCAGAATGATCGAATTGGCGGACTCCCTCAACGACACTCCCGACCGGGTCCGATTCGTCCACAATCCGTCGGCCGATCTCACGGTCTTCCCGGACAATCACTTCGACCTCGTTCTCACCCTGATCACCCTGCAGCACATGCCGCCGCGCAACGCCAGGCGTTACCTCCAGGAATTCGTGCGGGTCACCCGCCCCGGCGGCGCTCTCGTTATCCAGGCCACCGCAAGGCGCATCCGCGAAAGGGTTTTAACTCGGCGCCTGCGGAGCCGCTTCCTCCGCTCCATCGAGTGGATCAACCGCAAGCTGATGATCGACCAGAGCCCGCGCATGGCCATGAACATGATCCCGGAGCACGTCGTCCGCCGCACTCTCGAACAGGCGGGTGCCACCCTCCTCGAGGTCGCCCCCGACTCCGACGCCGGGGAGAAGTATCTCAGCCTTCGCTACCTGGCACAGAAGGATTGACCGCAGATAGTCGCGGGCCGAAAATGCCGGGTCCGATCCCGCGGACCACCTGAATCAGGCAAGAGAATCGGAATCCTGAGCCCGCGAAATGGCGCCCCCGATGGAGGCATCGGGCCCTCTTCAGCTCTTGATCCGCTCCGAGTAACCTCTCACAATCCGCCATGCCCCAACCATCCGCTGCCCTAAACCCCGAAAGGAATCGAACCCGTCCCTTTCCCACCCCACAAAGCCCTTGAACCCCCGATCACCGGTCGGCAACAGGAGCTCTCGAGAGGTCGTTTCGCACCAGGAATCGTAGAGTATCCCAGGATTTCCCGGCAAAAGCACGGTTTCCTGTGACCTTACAATGATCTACCAAAAATGCGATGAATGAACACTTCGAGGTCCGCATCGCTGTCGAAAGGGATTTTGACCAAATCCACATGGCTGACCTATCAATCAAACCGGAGATCCTGAGAACAAAAATCGGTAGGAACGAGGTCATCGTTTGCGACGAGTCGGGACATATTACCGGAGTTCTTCGCTTCCAATGGTTTTGGGACTATCTCCCATTCATCAACTACATATGGGTCGAGGAGGGATTTCGAGATGAGCACCGAGCAAGCCGAATGATTGAGAAGCTCGAAGCGACAACAGAAGGAAGAAATTACAAGAGAATCATGGCATCTACGCAGTCCAACGAAACTGCACAGAATTTCTTCAGGAAGGTTGGATTTCAATATGCTGGTGGATTTGCGATGTCGGATCAGCCCTTCGAGTTGATCATGATCAAATACCTGAACTGACGCAGAACCAAGCGCTGCACACCATCGTTCACCTACGGTTCGCTCTCGTGTGGGCTTTTCGTTCTTCAAATCCCTATGGACAAGAACAGGAACGCATACGATCGCTGTTCGGATATGTATGATGTCGACCCGAATACCCACACGGCAGTGGAGGAGTAAGACGTTGAGGAAATGGTCGCCGCCGCGCCTGGCGAGCACATTCTTAACGCGGCCTGTGGAACCGGAAGGTATTGCCGTTTGTTAAGAGAGGAGGAGCCCACGTTGTTGGCATAGACTTCTCAGAGGGCATGCTGCGCGTTGCGAGAGAGAAAATGCCGACCATCCCTTTTTACCATGGGGATCTGACAGGTATTCTGCCTTTCCCGGAAGCCAGCTTCGATAAGGTCAACTGCGCACAAGCGCTAAGACACCTTCCTGAACTGACAATTCCGCTGACGGAATCCGCCCGCATCTTGAAACCGTCCGGTACGATTACTTTCTCAGTGACGCATCCAGAAATGGACTGTGACAACTATGAGATGTCTTGTAGACCTTCTTTCAATCCTGCTGCCGAGTCCGATATCCACCATCACCGATTCTGGTCATACTTCGAGGCGATCGAGCGGGCTGATCTTCGCCTGTCTGCATTCCGCCAGACGCCCGTTGGAAACAAGATCCGAAAGTATCTGACTTCTGAATCATATCGGAGAGTCAGAGGGCGCTAACAGATCGCGATATTCCAGACCACGAAACGGAAGCCAGTCGAATTGGCAGTTGCACCGGACACTTCGCCGCCCCGGTGAGCCTTCACGCTACCTCGAAAACAGGACTGACCAGCTCTCCCCTATGGAAGAATTCGTGGCCAGAAACTCAACTGGGTCATGCAAAGGAGTCCAATGATTCACGATTCAAGATTGGCATGGAAGGCGGGACCGGTCTCGTCAGTTCAGAGCCTGATCAGTCTTCATCGTCAGCAAAAGCAAAGAGATCTCATGTGGGAAATCCTGCGGAAATCATGATTAATTGCTGACCCCACAGCGCAAACTTGAATCCGAATAGGGTAAGCCAAACCCGCCCTGATCAGAACCGACGCCTGTGCAGCAGCCGGAGATCCTTCGTCCAGAGGATCTGCCCCGAACCGAGGGGAGCCCCAAGAACAAGGACCGGTTCTTCGACCAGAAGCCCCCCGGTTTCGAATCTACCTGCGCTCGACTGGCGGGCGTCCCAGAAAGCGGCGACCGCCCGCTTCACCTCATTCGGTCGGTCACCCAAAGGAACGTATCCTTCGTCCAGATACAATCGTTTCCATTGATTGCTTTCCCCATACCAGAAGCAGAACCGCACGGGAAGATCGGCCGGAATCCGCACGAGGGAGGCGTAGCGGGCCCGGGAGCCGCCCGCCTGAACGAAAGATCCGATGTGGAGGTGGGCCGCATCCCATGATACGACCGGGACCAGCCTCGCCCCCCGCCCGAGGGAAATGCACCTGGTCCGATGGAGCTTTACCGCAAGCATCGCGTTCTTTCTCTAGCGTTGACTGCCCCACCTGACCCGATGAGACCCGGAGCCGGCCCCGATCGAATAGCCCCGTCTCTGCGCCCAATCCCGGGCGCCGGCATCGAGATCGGGTTGCCCACAGTTCAGGTAATCCTCGGCCAGAGGGACATCGCCGTAGAGCTCAAGCAGATCGATCAGTTCGGGAATGCGAGACTCCTCACCTCTCCGGATGTATTCATGGCACGCTTTGACCACGGTATCCTTGATGGCGGAATTCTTTGGCACGAGCGCCACCGCAGCCAGGACGCCCGCCAGATCCCCGGTCGCCGCACTCCCCGCTTCCATGACCTCGACGGGGAGATCGTGACCCTGAGAAACACCGATCAGATCTGCGAGCCGCCCCCTCCCTCTCGAAGCGTCTGCAATCAGTTCAGGCCATGCCCCATGACCATTCAGGACGCCCGCCGCCATGCGAACGGCGGGATCAACCGCTTCCTCGACCACCCGGGAAAGTGCCGCCTCGTCCGTCAGCTTGGCCAGGACGATCTTGCAGACCTCCCGGTCGGTGGAGCGGATCGCCACCTCGGCCAACCGCATCGGATCCTCCAACCGACCGGCTGCCTCCTGCCGAATGACGTCGAATTCCCCATTCAGGGCCCATCGCACGAGGACGGCAGGGTCATCCGTCTCCTCAATCGCCGCCACGCGACGGTCAAGATCCCGATGGGCGGCCAAGACCCGGTCCCTGAGGTCTTTGTCCCGATAAACCTGGTCTGCCGCAAATTCCCGAAGAGAGGCAAACTCTGATTCGATGGCCACGTGCGTCACATAGACCGGGTCCACCATCGCCTCGATCGCCGCCGAACGCACCGAAGCAGAGGTATCCCGACGCGTGCACAGGAGAAGAAAATCGTCATCGGCATTCTTCTTCACCACCCGTGCCCGCAGGGCGGCCGAGGGATGATCAGCCGCGAATTCCTGAAGCAACTCAGGATCCTTGAGCGCATCGACGGCCCCGATGCGCAGGTATGGGTTCCGGCCATACCGGGCGATATGATCCAGCCTCAGTGGGTCGTTCAGACCCGCCACGGCCGCCACCCGCACCTCCGTCTCCTTGTCGTTGGCAATCGCATCTTCAAGCAAGGTCTGATCGGTCACCCGCCCGATGGCCGCCGCCCGCAAATGCGGGTTCGAGCCAGTCACCGCCAGAGAGCGCAGAAAAGCCTGGTCGGTGATCTTGGCGGCGACCGCTATCGATCGCTCGCGATTCAAGCGGTCAAACATCTCCAGCAGCAGTGCTTCATTATTGAGATTCCCAAGAGCGGCTTCCCATATCCCCCATCCCTGATGCGTCTCTACGATGCGGGCCAGCGCGGCCTGATCGGTCAGCCTCCGGACCGCAGTTTCCTGAAGCTCTTTATTCTCGTCCTCCCAGACCCGCTCGGCGAGAAAGGCCTGATCGGTGACCCGGCCGACGGCGCCTTTCCTGACCAACTCATGATAGGGTCCGGAAGCGATCTCCTTGAGCAACGCCTGATCGGTCAACCGCGCGACCGCGATCCTTCCCTGCTTCATGCCGCTTTCCTCCATCGCGATCCTGGCCAGGAGCGTCTGATCATCGAGCCGCTCAATCGCACTGAAGCGGACATAGGGGGTCTCTTCGGTCATGACCACGTCCCGCAAAACCTCCTGGTCGTCGAGGTTGCGGATCGCGGCCTCCCTCACTTTCCCCTCAGGATCCTCAAGGGCCAGGCGTCCCAACAGAGCTTGGTCCGTGAGCCGCGATGTCGCCGCCGCCCTGATGTCTTCGGAGCGGCCTTCTCCCGTCGCAAGGGTCGCCAGCAACTCATGGTCCTCCAGCCTAACGGTGGCCGCACGTTGAACAAAAGCATCAATCCCAACCTCGGGCAACACGATCGCCGCTAATTCGGCGGCTTCGGTCAGGCGAGCCACCGCGGCCAGACAGATCGGGTTGAGGTCCTCTCCGACCGCAATCTGTCCGAGAACATTCTGGTCCGTCAATCGGCCGACCGCTGCCAACCGGACACTGAAGTCGGGATCCGAAGTCGCCAGTGACGCCAGCAGATTCTGATCAGCCAGTCGGGCGATCGCCGCCATCCGGACCGACCAGTCCGGATCCCTCTGCGCCGACTCCGCAATTACGACCGGACTTTCGACCCGGTCCAGCGCCGCGCGGCGGACATTCCAGAACCGGGCTTCCTTCACCGCCTTTTCGATTGCCCTTGCGTCATTCAGTCGGTTCAGGGCGAGCCGAGCCAGGGCGGGATCGTCTGAATCCTGCACGATCCGGAAAATGGACTCCTCATCCTGCAACCCGGAAAGCGCCGCCGAACGCACCGTCCACGACCGATCCGAAAGGGCCTTTTCCAGAAAGAACGCCTCATCATCCAGGCGGCGCAGAGCCTCCCGCCGGACCCGCGGTTCCGGCGCTTCGGAGGCGAGAGCGGTCAACGGTCCCGGATCGTCGAGCTGCGCGACGGCGGCCACGCCCAGAACCGGATCATCCAGGATCATGGCGATCCCGATCAACACCTCGGGCTCGGTGATCCCGCTGACCGCCGCCAGTCGAACCGCTTCCTCCGGATCCCGCCGGGCCACCTCACCCAAGTCAATCGGATCGGTCATCGACGCGACCGCCGCCAGCCGGACACCGGCGTCCGGATCTCTCCGAGCCACCGTCAACAGCCGATAGGGATCGGTCAACTTCGAAACCGCCCGCGCGCGTTCCTCCGGATCCTTGCTGTCCAGACTCGGTCCGCACCCCACCAGGATCAGCCCAACCCCAAAGATCCCGAAACCCCGGAAGAGCCCCAACCCGCCCAAGCCGCTCCGGAAACCGACGCTCTTCTGACCAATGGCTCTCCCAACACCCTGCATTCCGCTCGTGAATCGCTCCATCGCCTGGTTCACTCCGGATTCTAGTCGGCCCGGAATTCGGGGTCAAGAACGCAACGGACGAATGAGCGTCGGCAGTGCCAGTTTTTCGGGCTTGTTGCGATCGATCGGTCTTGCCGGGGGACGCGGCCGGAGTAGAATAGGGGCCGGTCGGGGAGGACCGTCACCATGAAGACAACGGCCTGTCTGCTCATGCTCCTGTGCGGAGCGGCCACCTTGGGCTACCCACAACGGACCTACACCGAGGACGAGCTGTTGCATAGGCTACAGCAGGGGGATGCCACGGATCGGGCCATCGCGATCACTTACCTCACCCTTACCTGTCCGTCTCAAGCATTCGATCCGATCCTTGCCGCCACAGGCGATGAGGACAAGATCGTGCGGGAAAGGGCCGTGCGGGCTTTGGGCAAATTCGCAGACCCTCGCGCCGGGCCAACCCTCATCGCTGCGTTGAGCGATCCCGACCGTTCCGTCCGAAGAGAAGCCGCCACCGCCTTGATCATGGTGCGCGATCCCCGGGCAACATCCGCCCTGTGCCGGATCCTGCGGACCGACGATGACGCAGACGTCCGCCGAATGGCCGTCCGGGCCCTGGGATGCCTCCCGTCCGCGGAAGCCGCAGAAGCGCTGGAAGATGCCTTGCAGGATCCGTTCTCCTGGGTGCGAAGCGAAGCGGCCACATCCCTCGTTTCCATCGGGCGGGAAAGCAGCGTTGAACCGTTGATCAAAGCGCTGCAGGATGGCGACGATCAAGTGCGCGCCCAGGCCGCCGCCGCCTTGGGCGCGATTGCTGATCCGCGTGCGCTTGTCCCCCTGTTGGACGTCCTGCGGATGCACCCGTACCAGCCGGATCCACAGGTGATCATCGCCTTGGGCCGGATTGGCGATCCATTGGCGTTGCCGGTCCTGATCGACATCCTGCAGGACAAGCGAATCTTCGAATCGATCCGCGCTGAAGCAGCCGCTGTCTTGGGCCGGATCGGCGATCCCGACGCCGTCGAGGCATTGGTCCAGGCCGTTTGCAGCAGCACTGACATGATCCGTGGCCATGCTGTCACCGCCTTGGCCGCGCTGGGACCAACGGCTGAAGAGCGGCTCATCGCCGAAGCCCTGGCAAGTGAGGAGGCCGAGGATACCCGCGAACTGTGCCACGTCGTTCGCGCGTTGGGCACCCTGAAGGCCGAAGGCGCCCTCCCCATCATCCTCGCGATCCACAGCCGGAGAGGTCCTTCCCACGACATCGGCAAAGCCTGCACCCTGGCTCTTGCGGACATCGGGAACGCGGGGCTTCCCGATCTAATCCGTCTGGCTGACCTGGATGAGGATTCGGCGATCGAGGCGATCGCCGGCGTCCGCGATCCTCAAGCTGTCCCCGGATTGATCGACGTGCTCCATCATGAGGACCGAAGAATACGGTCTTCCGCGGCCGACGCGCTGGGGGCGATCAAGGACAGCCGGGCTGTCCCGGCCCTGCTGGAAAAGCTCATCAACGAACCCTGCAATGTCTCCGTTCGGGCCGCTCGGGCCCTCGTCGCCATCGGCCCCGCCGCCGTCGAACCGTCCCTGGCCCTGCTGCCCGCGGCAAAGGAATCACCGCAGGTCTTTCTTTACTATGTCCTTGCCTGCATCCCGGACCCGGCCGCCGAACAGGTCATAGCCACGGTCATGGACGGCCGCGATGAGCAGGAAGTCGCGGCCGACCATACGGCGTTGATCAAGCAAGGAGCCTACCGGCTCCGATGGCCACTGATCATCTCGCTCTTTCGCGCGGGCGACAGGCAGATGGCGAATGCCTTTCTCAGCTCCAACGTTTCCGCCCTGGAAACGGCCGGGATGGCCTGGGGCCTTCTCCATGGATACGACCTCTACCCGGTTCTTCGATAGACCAGACGGGCAAAGAGGAGGATTGGCCTCTCCATGGGAAGGTCGACCAGGCAATCTCGAGCGCTCCCCCTACCCCGGCAGGCACCATTCAATCAGGTGGGCCGAGGCCGGGATGAGGGTCTGGTGGAACCAGTGATGCACGGCCGGGACCCACCGGACAAGGGTGACGACGCCAAAGGCGATGATCAGCAGGCCGGCCCACCGAAGCAGGCGGCGACGCGCCTTCAGACCGACCGTCCGCGAAAAGGCGCCCAGCAGGAAAAGCGAAGGAAAGGTTCCCAGGCCGAAGACGACCGCACCGAGGGCCGCGTCGACAACCGAACGGAAGGAGGCCAGATAGAAGAGCGCCGCCAGCACCAGACCGCAGGGCAGGAATCCATTCAGCCATCCGATCACAAAGGCCGAAACGAGTGAGGAGGACCCGGTCAGGCGGCCGAGCGCACGACAGGCGGCGGTCGGCTCGACCCATCGGGTCCACCAGGTCTGCAGACGGAACTCAAAAACCTGGGCCAGACCCAGAAGGATCATGATCAGCCCAACAACGACAGCCAGACCAACCTGGATCCCGCTGAACCAGCTCAGGCGCGAAAGCAAACCCGTCCCGGTCGCCACCACAATCGCCAGAAAGACGTAGGTCAGGGCTTTCCCGGCCTGATAGGCGAGGTGACGGCCAAGAACGCCCGGCCAGGACCTGGCCGGAGCTGCCACCGCCAGCGCAAATCCCCCACACATGCCGAGACAATGCCCGGACCCGAGGAGACCGAGGAGCAGGACTGAACCGTAATCAAACAGGGTCATCGGAATCGAAGACCCAACCGCTAGCCGGGCCGGACGGAATTGGCCAGCCTTTGTGGGTCCACATCGGCCGTCAAAAAAAAAGATTCCCGTAAGGCCCCCTTCGTTCAGGATGTTCACTCCGGATGGAAGGCGGACGAGTTCTCCCGCACGATTCCGGCCAACCTAATGAAGTTAACCGACCTGAACCGGGAAGGTGGCATCGGTGCCAACTCCCTCCTTATCGAACTTGGCGATTTCACCTTCGTCATCGACGCCGGACTCCATCCCAAGCGGACCGGCCGGGAAGCCCTGCCGGATTTTCGGAGCCTGATCGACCGCCACGTCGATTTCCTCATCCTGACCCACTGCCACCTCGATCACCTCGGCGGATTGCCTGTCCTCATGCGACAGCATCCCGAGACCCGGGTGCTGACCAGTGTGCCCAATCTGACCCTGGCCCCGCGCATGCTCCACAATTCGGTCAATGTGATGACCCGCCAGCGCGAAGAACAGGGGATTCCCGGCTACCCGCTCTTCACCCACACGGAGATCGACGAGCTGGTGCCGCGGTTCCTGCCCATGCTCTTCAATCAGCCCAGAAGAGTCACCCTTGACCGCGACGAGATAGAAATCACCTTCTATCCGGCCGGTCACGTGGCGGGAGCGGCAGGGATTCAGCTCGTTCACAAGCACCGGTCCATCTTCTTCACCGGAGACACGCTCTTCGAGGACCAGCGTATCCTCGATGGGGCCCGTTTTCCCCGCCGGCATTTCGACACTGTCGTTACCGAAACCACCCGGGGTGCAACTCCGGCCGTCCCCGGAAAATCCCGCCACGAAGAAATCGAACGCCTCCTGCACACGATCAACAACGTGATCCATCGGGGCGGTTCGGTCCTCATCCCTGTCTTCGCCCTCGGGCGGATGCAGGAAATCATGACGATCCTCAATGATGCCCGTCGCGCGGGGCACCTTGTCGACTGCCCGGTCTTCGGCGGGGGCCTGGGGCTCGATCTCGCCGATTACCTCAACGATATCGCCCACAAAACCGGCTTGGTCCGCTTCAACCGGAACGTCATCAAGCAGCTCAAACTCAAACCGTTCCCCCGCAAGTTCAAACCCGGACGCGAACCCGGTGAAAAGGGAATCTACATCCTGAGCAGCGGGATGATGGTGGAGAACACCCCATCCTACGGAATCGCGGCCAGCCTGCTCGGCCACCACCACAATGCGATCTGCTTTGTCGGCTACTGCGACCCGGATACCCCGGGAGGTGGCCTGATGGCGTCCAAGGCCGGAGATACCTTCCTCTTCGAAGCCCTCAACTACCAATGCCCGATTCGAGCCGAGATCGAGCGATTTGAACTCAGCGGCCATGCCGACCGGGACGAGCTGCTCGAATTCGTCCTCCAGACCGACCCCCGGGCGGTCGTGCTGACCCATGGCGATCCCGAGGCCCGCCAATGGTTCGCCGAGTCGATCAACCGGGCCAGTCCGGCCATCAAAGTGACCGACCCCATCCCTTTGCAGGAAGCTCTCATCTGAATCCGCATGAAGAAGATCAACACCAACCAGCTCAAGGAAGAGTCCTGGACTTCCCCGAAAGGGATCTTCGGAGGCTCGGCAAAATCGGTATCCGAGGCCCTTGGACGGAAGCCAGCCTCGATGGACCTGAACGAACGCCATCCTTTCGATGTCGAAATTTCCCGGATCCCGCCCGGCAAGTCCCCCTGCCCCTACCATTCCCACAGCGCCCAGTGGGAATTCTATCACGTCGTCTCCGGGAACGGATCGGTTCGCCACCAGGACGGGGAAACGGAGGTCCAGCCCGGCGACGCCTTCATCTTCAAACCCGGAGAACCCCATCGGATCACCAATACCGGCGGCGAAGACCTGGTCTTCATGGTCCTGGCCGACAACCCGATCGGCGAATCATGCCATTACCCTGACAGTGGAAAGTGGCTCGTTCGCTCACCCGAGGGCCGACTGATCCGCTCGGAGAATCTCGACTATTACGACGGCGAGGAATAGCCCGGACACTTCGTCGTCAACCGCCGACCCGCCATGCTCAATCTCGCCCTGCTACTTTTCCTCGTGATGGATCCGTTCGGGAACCTGATCATCCTGAACAGCCTGCTCGCGCCCGTTCCCCCGGCCAAACGCCGGATGATCATCATGAGGGAAGCCCTTTTCGCGACCATCATCCTGATGATGGCCGTGTTCATCGGCGGTCCGCTCCTCCAGATGCTCGACCTCGAGGAATACTCGATCCGTCTGGCCGGTGGCATCGTGCTTTTCCTCATCGCCCTCGGCATGCTCTTTCCCTCGAAGAAGATCATCGAAGAACCGGGGACGGAAGCTCCCCTGATCGTTCCGATCGCCATGCCTCTCATCGCCGGTCCGAGTGCCATTTCCATGGTCATCCTCTTCTCGGAGAAACACCCGCACCTGACGGTGGCGATTGCTGTCCTGATCGCCTCGGCCGCTTCCGCCGCCGTCCTGGCCGTTTCGGCCGGCCTCTTCTCCTTTCTCGGCCGGCGGGGTGCCGTCGCCCTGGAACGATTGATGGGCATGCTGCTGATCATGCTCTCGGTCGAGATGCTGCTCGACGGCATAGACACCTACCTCCTTTCGCGCGTGTTGTCCTGATGTCGAAGCAGGGAGAAATCAATTACCTCGATCTGCTGGGGCCGGAAGGTCGGGTCCACGCGTTCAACAAGCCCTTTTCAGATGCCGACTGCGGCCGTTACCTGATCGATCTCGGCTTCATCATGAGCGTGCTTCCCCCCCCGCCCTGCCGCCTGCTCGACATGGGTGTCGGCACCGGCTGGACCAGTGTCTTCCTCGCCCGGCGCGGTTACCGCGTGACGGGAATCGATATCGCCCCCCAGATGATCGAACTCGCGGAAAAAAACCGCATCCGCTACGAGGCGGAGAACCTCGATTTCGTGGTGTCGGATTTCGAGGATCTCACGGTTGACGGCACCTATGATTGCGTCCTCTTTTACGATTCCCTCCACCACGCGATGGATGGAGAAAAGGCCATGGCGTCGGCCCATCGGGTCCTCAACCCCGGCGGGCTCTGCGTGACCCTTGAACCCGGTTACGGTCATTCCCGGACCAGCGACTCGCGACGAGCGATCGAGGAAATGGACATCACCGAACGGGACATGCACCCCGAGCGGGTCATCGCCCTCTCCGGACCGGCCGGATTCCAATCCGCCCGGATCCTTCACTTCGACTTCATTCCACGTGAGATCCGCAACCGGACCGGTCCCTATCGAGTGACCAAGGACAAAATCCGTCAGATCCTCCGCATTATCCGCGCGCCCGGCGACTATACCCGGGCCCTTGCCGAGCGAAACCTTGTCGTTCTTCAAAAGTAGAGACGTCCAACCCACCATGCCCTAACGATCCAGCACATTTCTCCGCGCAAAATCTCGCCAAGACCCGCTCACCCGCACAACATCGCCGTCTGCAATCACCACCCCCCTTCCCGCCATGCAAGATGACCCCGTGTCCCGTCGAACATTCATCAAGACTGCAGCCGCTGCCGCCGCCATTCCGGCCGTCCTTCCCAACGTCCTGAGGGCACAGGGTGAGCCCGGTCCGGCCGCTCCCGCCATCCTCAACGAGGATTCGAAGAAACTGCGCGTCGCCTGCATCGGAGTGGGTGGACGCGGCTGGTCCGCCGTCGAGGGAATGAAAGACGAGAACGTCGTCGCCCTCTGCGACGTCGATGATGAACGCGCCTCCGGGGCCTTTGAAATGATCCCCGGCGCCCTCCGCTATCGGGATTTTCGCAGAATGTTCGACGAGATCGGTTCGGAAATCGACGCCGTTACCGTTTCAACACCCGATCATATGCACTTTGCCGCAGCCATGGCCGCCATCCGCCTGGGCAAGCATGTCCTCGTCGAGAAACCGCTCACCCACAGCATCTGGGAAGCCCGACAGCTCACCTTGGCAGCCAGAGAGGCCGGCGTCGTCACCCAGATGGGCAACCAGGGCCATGCACTCGAGGGGACCCGGCTCGTCCGCGAATGGATCGAAGCCGGCGCCATCGGCCCCGTCCGCGAGGTCCATTTCTGGACCAATCGGCCCATCTGGCCGCAGGGCCTCAATCGCCCCGACCACTCGACCTGCATCCCGGTTATCCCTGCGACCCTCGACTGGAACCTCTGGCTCGGCGTCGCTCCGGAAAGACCTTACGATCCGGCTTATGTCCCGTTCAACTGGCGCGGATTCTGGGATTTCGGAACCGGTGCCCTCGGAGACATGGCGTGCCATATCATGGATGCGGCCTACTGGGGTCTTCAGCTGGGTGCCCCCACCTCGGTCGAGGCGGTCTCGACTTCGGTCAACGAGGAAAGTGCGCCCAAGGCTTCCATGATCACCTACCAGTTCCCAGCCCGTGGTTCCATGCCACCGGTCAAAGCGGTCTGGCACGACGGCAATCTCATGCCGTCCCTTCCCGATACGATCGCATCCGACTACCGATTCGATGAAGGCGGGGGAGTCTTCATTATCGGCGACGATGCCACCATCGTGACCAACACTTATGCCGGAACCGTCCGGATCGCTCCCGAAGCCCGCATGCAGGAAGTCGCCCGGGCCCAGATTCCCCGGAAATACGATCGGGTCAAGGGCGGCCATTTCCAGGAATGGATCGAAGCCTGCAAGGGCGGTCCGGTCTGTGGATCCAACTTCGAGTACTCGGGTCCCTTCACCGAAACCGTCCTGCTGGGCAATCTCGCCCTCCGGACCCGCCGGCGCCTCGAGTGGGACCCGGTCAATCTTCAGGTGACCAATGTTCCGGAAGCCAACCGATTCATCAAGCGCGACTACCGCCCCGGATGGGACATATGACAAAACCCCGATCCCGCCATCGCTCCGCCCACTCGCCGGAAACCCTAAGCCGGCGTTCCTTTCTCAAGCGTTCACTCGCCGGGGCCGGAGCCGTCTTTGCCTTCCCCACCATCGTCCCGTCATCCGTCTTCGGCGCCAATGCTCCGAGCAACCGGATCGTCCTCGGTGCGGTGGGCATGGGGAATATGGGGACAAGCAATCTCCGGGGATTCCTTGGCCGCGACGACGTCCAGGTCGTCGCCGTCTGCGATGTCGACAGCCTGCGACTCGAACGGGCGCGCCAGACCGTCAATAACGAAAACGGAACCGGCGACTGCGCCGCTTACGCCGATTTCCAGGAACTCATCGCCCACCCGGGACTCGACGCCGTATCCCTGGCCACCCCGGATCATTGGCATGCCCTCGTCGCCATCGCCGCCGCCCGGGCCGGGCTCGATATCTACGGCGAAAAACCCTTCTCGCACGATCTCCGGGCCGGCCGGGCCATGTGCGACGCCGTTCAGCGTTACGGCCGGGTCTGGCAGACGGGCAGCTGGCAGCGATCCGAGGAAGATTTCCACCACGCGGCCGAGCTCGTCCACAACGGACGTATTGGAAAAGTGCATACGGTCGAGGTCGGACTGCCCAACGGCACCTTCCGGGAGGATCCGCCGGTCCAGGAAGTGCCCGGGAATCTCGACTGGAACCGCTGGCTCGGCCCCGCTCCCTGGACCCCCTACCGCGGCGTGTCCCACTGGGACTGGCGCTGGGTCCTCGACTGGGGCGGCGGTCAGATGCTCGACTGGATCGGACACCATGCCGACATCGCCCACTGGGGCCTCGGCCTCGACCGGACCGGTCCCGTCTCAATCGAGGGTGTCGGCGAGTTTCCGGGCGGCGCCCTTTATGACGCGCCCATCGCCTACCGTTTTGTCTGCCGCTACGCCAACGGGGTCGAAATGACCGTCGCCAACGGGGCGCAACTGCCCAAGGGTGTCGGGGTTCGCTGGATCGGCGACAAAGGCTGGATCTGGGTCACTCGAGGCGGAATTGCCTCCGAACCCGCCGGTCTCATTCACGAGCGGATTGTTCCGGGCGAATCAAGACTCTACGCCAGCCGCGACCATCGGGGCAATTTCATCGACTGCGTGAGGAACCGCCAGCTCACCATCACCCCCGCCGAGGTCGCCCATCGCTCGGCCAGTGTCGGCCATCTCGGACAGATCGCCATGCTGACCGGCCGCCGGATTCGCTGGAATCCGGAAACGGAAGAAATCG
The DNA here is from genome assembly GCA_041395105.1 of Opitutaceae bacterium. Lineage (NCBI taxonomy): Bacteria > Pseudomonadati > Verrucomicrobiota > Opitutia > Opitutales > Opitutaceae > Opitutaceae bacterium. Next base: position 479,430 of record JAWLBB010000003.1, read on the forward strand.
TCAATGATCCCGGTGCGTCCGCTCTGCTCGGCCGCGCCTGCCGCGAACCCTGGATTCTCTGAAAATGGCCACTCGAATCTCCGGCCGGCTGGCCGCCATTCTCTTCACCGCCTGTGGGCTTGCCCTGAACACGGTGGGAAGCCAATCCGCGCCAACCGGGCCCAACCCGCCTGCCCCGCTGGATACGGCGGTGCTCACCTATACGGCAGGGGACGACTTTTCCGCGTTTGCCGACGCCGCCGAATCACTCCGGGGGGCCTCGCCTGAGGAGAAACGCGCAACCGAGGATCTGCTGCTTCTCCTTCTCCAGAACCCGGGAGCGACCCAGGCGGCCCGGGTCGAGATCCTCGCCCTGCTCGAACTCGCGGCCGGCCCCGCCTCCGTCGAACCGGTCGGCCGGCTCCTGACCGATCCGGTCCTCTCTTTCTCTGCCCGGAGGGTTCTTCAGGATCTGGATTCCCCCCTGGTCAATCCCATTCTTCTGGCCGCCGTTCGCGAAACCCGGGGCGAAATGAGGATCGGTATGATCGGCTCCCTCGGTCATCGACATGCCCTGGAAGCGGTCGAACCCCTGGCCGCCCTCGCTTCCTCCGCAGACCTCCCGACGGCCCGGGCGGCCCTGCGGGCACTTGCAGAGACCGGCAACATCGAAGCCGCCGCCGCCCTGATCGAGACGTCGGTTGACCCTGAGGTCGAGAACGACCAACTGGACGCCCTTCTCCTGATTGGAGAATCCCTGCGAAGGAAGGACTTCACCAACACCGCCGGGGCGATTGCAGAACTCCTGATTGCTCCATCCTACCCGGTCCAGATTCGTCTGGCGGCCTACCTGCTTCTCGCTCGAACCATTCCGGAAAACTCGGCAGACGTATCCATCCGCATGCTGGAAAGCGGCGAGCCGGAACTGATCGCCGGCGGCCTCAGTCTGGTGGCCGCCGCACAACCGGCGGACGCAACCCGCCGATTCGCCGCACTGATGACATCGCCGGGGATTCCCACCGTCGCCCTGCTCGAAGCGCTGGTCGCCCGCGGAGACATCGCTGCCCGGTCCGCCATTCTTTCCCTGACCAATTCCGACGATACGGATTTCCGGGCGGCCGCCCTCGAGGCCCTCGGCGTCCTCGGTTCACCCGAGGAAGTAAATCTGCTCATCGCCCGTCTCCAGGCCGGGAAGGAAGAATCGCGCGCCGCCCGGACAGCCCTCGTCCGCCTCCCTCAGCTCGAGGTCGATGTCGAACTTCTTCGACGCTACCGCACATTTGAGGAACCTCCCGCTTCGGAACTGGCCGGCATCCTGGGGGATCGCAGCAACCGGGCGGCCGTCCCCTTCATGCTCGAAGCCGCCCTTCGCCCGGATAAAATCGGACGCGAATCGGTCAGAGCCCTGGCGTCGTTGGCGGAACCGTCCGACGTGCCCGAGCTCATCGCTCTGCTCGACCTGGTCCCTTCGGGATTTCGCCGGGGAGTGGAGCAGGCGGTCGCGGCAGCGATGAATCGCTCCGATCTGAGCCCGCCCTCCCTCGACCCGGTCCTCGGTTCCTATGCGGCCGCCGGACCGGACAATCGGCTGTCCCTGCTGCGAATCGCCGGGGCGATCGGCGGTCCCGAGGCATCCGCCAAGTTTCTCGACGTCTTCCGGAACGGCCCGCCAGCGGAACGCGAAACGGTCCAGGGCATTCTCGCCACCACCACCGATTCACGCTACCTCGAGACCCTGCGGATCCTGACCGCCGGGACGGACGACCCATCCAGCCGCACTGTCTTTATTCGCTCAGTCCTCAGGCTCTCCGAAAAGCTGCCAAACTGGAAGGCCGACGATGCAGTCGACATCATCGCATCGGTCGCTCCCTTGGCGCAGAGCCGGGAAGAAAAGAACATGATCATCGAGGCCGCCTCGGAACGGCCGACTCCGGCTGCCCTTGAGATCATTCAGGGATTCCTCGATGATCCCGAACTGGCCGGGGAAGCCCGGGCCGCCGCCGCCGTTGTTTCCGAAGCCCTCTCCGAAGACTCCCAGCTTCCCTGATCTCCCAGCCCACTCATGGCAACCTCCACCACCCGCGTTTCCTATGACTGAAAAAGACGTATCCACCAAACCGATCATCGGCTGGTCCGACGCCACCTGGGCGTTCATGCTCATCCGTCTGTTCCTCGGCTTCCGCGCCCTCATCGCCGGAATCGAGAAGTTCGAGCTCGATGGCGTTTACAGCATGGAGAATTACTACGCCAACATGCGGAGAATGGGCGAAGGGATCGCCTCGTCATCCTTTCTGCCCTCCTGGATGACCCTTCCCTATGCCTATACCCTGGGCCACCTTCTCGTGGTTCTCGGCATCCTCCTCCTCCTCGGAGTCAAATCGAGGTTGATGCTCATCCTCAACGGCCTGACCTTCCTCTCCCTTTCCGTTGGCCTGATGGCAGTCGAGGAATCCGGCGGAGTCGCCTGGCTGGCCATCCACGTCATCCTCTGTGCGGGTGGCCTGCTCCTTGTTTCACACAACCGCTTCGCCCTCACCCGGAACTGAACAGTGCCCATGCCCATCTCGGACGACGGACAGAACCCTACACCGCCGAGCGCCCTTTCGCGGCGCGCTTTCATCCGCTCGGGCGTCGCGGCCGGTGCCGGTATGATGATGGCCAACCCCATCCCCGCCTTCGCGCAGAATTCCAAGGCCAAAGGTGAGGACCTCAACGTGGCCATCATCGGAACCGGCGCCCAGGGCCGGGTCCTCATCGATGCGGCCCTCGGCATTCCCGGCATCCGCTTCAAGGCGGTCTGCGATATCTGGGAATACAGCCAGCGTTACGGTGAACGCTACCTCGGAAAGAACGGACATGCCGTCACCGCCTATACCGACTACCGCGACATGCTGGCCAAAGAACCCGACCTCGATGCGGTCATCGTGGCCACACCCGATTTCGTCCACGCGGAGCACGCCATCGCCTGCATGGAAGCCGGCCATCACGTCTACTGCGAGAAACTCATGTCCAACACGGCCGAGGCCGCCCGCCGCATGGTGAAAACCTCGCAGGAAACCGGCAGGCTGCTGCAGATCGGACACCAGCGACGAAGCAATCCCCGGTATCAGCACGCCCTGCACAACCTGCTCGGGGAGGCCCGCCTGCTCGGCCGGATCACCAACGTCAACGCCCAATGGAACCGGGCCGTGACCGAGGACCTTGGTTGGCCCGAGAAATACACCATGGATCAGGACACCCTCGCGCGTTACGGCTACGCCAATATGCACGAGTACCGCAACTGGCGCTGGTATCGCAAGTATGGCGGCGGGCCGATTTCCGACCTCGGAGCCCACCAGATCGATATTTTCAACTGGTTCCTCGGTGCCAATCCGTCCTCGGTCATGGCCGGCGGCGGGATCGACTACTACAAGAACCACGAATGGTATGACAATGTCATGGCCATCTACGAGTTCCCCACTTCCGAAGGGATGGTCCGGGCCTTCTACCAGGTGCTGACCACGACCAGCGCCGGCGGCGGATACTTCGAATACTTCATGGGTACGGACGGGTCACTCAAGATCTCGGAAAACCCGAAGATCACCGCCGCCTACCAGGAGGCGCATGCCCCCGATTGGGATGAGTGGGTCAGGAAGGGCTATATTATCCGTTCCGGAAGCGCCGACGACCCCAAACCCTGGGAGAAAAAGAGATCTGTCGTCGTCGATGCCCGGGAGACCGCCCAGCTGGCCGCCTGGAAGATCCCGATCGAATTGAACAAGGCCATCCATCAGCCGCACCTGGAGAACTTCTTCGACGCAATTCGTCACGGAGTTCCCCTCAATTGCCCCGGGGAGCAGGGCTACGCCTCCTGCGTCACCGTCCTCAAGGTCAACGAAGCCGTTGCCGCGGAACGAAAACTCGATTTCAAGGCCTCCGACTTCGTGGTCTGAACCTGAATGGTCCTAACCTATGGGTGATGCATGACGGATCACGATTTGTAGCGGCGGCAGTCTCTTGCCGCAAATCCACGACGACACGCCCCAAGAGACTGGGGCGTCTACACCTGACGAATGAACAAACACCAAGTACCGGTTCCGACTCGAAGAATCGTCCCAACCCAGTCTGACTCACCCGGAATCTGATCCACTGCCATTCCCATGACACCATCACGCCTCCACACCGCCCTCTCCACCCTTGCCCTCCTCGCCCTCCTGCCGCTCGGTCAGTCGCTGACCGCCGCCGACGAAGTCCCGCTCGAGACCGAATTGCCCAAGCCGCTTTTCGTCGGCACGCCCAAGCCGATCAAGGTGCCCAACCTCGAACCCCTGCGACAGGGAAAACGTCCCGACTTCATGGTTCCGGCCGGAACCACCAACCTGGCGGCGGGCAAGGAAGTGACCGGCAGCGATGAATGGCCGGTCATCGGTGAACTCGAGTACCTGACCGACGGAGACAAGGAGGGAACCGACGGCTACTTCGTCGAACTCGGTCCCGAACTCCAATATGTCCAGATCGATCTCGAGAAAGAGGCCGCCATCAGCGCCGTGATTGTCTGGCATTACCATGCTTCACCCCGGGTCTATCACGATGTCGTGGTCCAGGTGGCTGACGATCCGGAATTCAAGAGCGGCGTCAGAACGATCTTCAACAACGACAACGACAATTCCGCGGGTTTGGGCGTCGGCTCCGACCGCCCCTACATCGAGTCCTACGACGGCCGCCTCATCGATGCCAAAGGTGTCCGGGGCCGCTACGTTCGCCTCTACAGCAATGGGAGCACCGCTGACGGCATGAACCACTATATCGAGGTTGAAGTCTTTGGGATACCAGTCGGGTAAACGACTGCCGGAAGTCTTCGCGATTGTCCTGTTGATTGTCGCGGCTTCCTGGCTTCGCTTCAGCGGACTGACCGACAAACCCCTGCACAACGATGAGGCGGTCCAGGGCTACAAGACCGGACTGCTTCTCGAGACGGGGGACTACCGGTATGATCCCGAAGGCCACCACGGTCCCTCGCTCTACTTCCTCGATCTGCCGATCGCCCGGGTCCGAGGAGAAAAGACCCTGGCCGGACTGAGTGAGCTTTCCCTCAGGTTACTCCCGGCCCTCGCCGGCGTTGCAACCATCGTCGCCGTCCTTCTCCTCGCGCCGGCGATCGGGCCGGCCAATGCCCTTCTCGGCGCAGCCTTCGCGGCCCTTTCACCCCTACAGGCGTATTTCAGTCGCCACTACATTCAGGAGCCCCTCCTCGCTCTCTTCGCCCTGCTCGCCATCCTTGCCCTTCTGGCCTATGCCCGAAAACCCGGAACCCTCCCGGCGGCCGCTTTCGGACTCGCTGCCGGTCTGATTCATGCAACCAAGGAGACCTGCCTCATCCTTGGTCTGAGTCTGGCAATCGCCCTGATCGCTGAAGGGCTTCTCGACCGGGAGGCTACCCGCTCACGGCTCCGTGTCCTCTTTCAGGACCGACACCCGTTTCGTGACCTTCTGGCAGCCCTGCTCTGCGGCACCCTCGTCTCCTTCCTCTTCCACTCGTCCTTCCTCGAGCATCCAGCCGGCTTCATCGATGCCTTCCGGGCCTACCTCCACGGCGCGGAACAGGCCGCTCTGCCCGAACACCAGAAGCCCCTCCTTTACTACCTGGGGCTTCTCGTCGGGGGACCCGCGGCCGGCCGGTTCTGGTCGGAGTCACTCATTCTGGTTCTTGCCGGAATCGGTTGGGTCCGGACCCTGACCGGCCCTGACCGGACCATCCCCGCCCATCACTCCCTTCGATTGATCGGTTCCGCCTCGATCGTTCAACTCGTCGTCTACAGCCTCATTCCCTACAAGACTCCCTGGCTGCTCATCGTCCCGGGGCTCGGCCTCTGCATCCTCGCCGGCTCCGGCGCCGCCCTTATCCTGCGCGTTCTCGGCCGCCAGCACGCCCTCGGCATCATCGGCGCATTGGGGCTCGCCTTGGGACTCGCCCACCTCGGCCTCCAGGCCCGCCGGGCCTGCGGACCCTATGCCGCGGATCCGCGCAATCCCTACGCCTATGTGCAGACGGTGACAGACATCCTGAAGGCTCCCCTCCGGATCGGCGCCCTCTCGGAAGTCGCCGGGCGTCCGCTTCGCATCAAGGTGATCGGCGAGGAATACTGGCCACTGCCCTGGTACCTCCGCATGTATCCAGCGACCGGATACTGGAGCACCCCGCCGCCCGATGCGGATGCGGACGTGGTCATCTCGACGGCCGGCCTCGACGACCGGGTGGAAGCCTCCCTGAAGGACGCCTACCAGGCCGAGTTCATCGGACTCCGCCCCGGCGTCGTCCTCATTCTTCGGACCCGGATGGATCTCTGGCAATCCTATGTCAAGACCGTGGAGTGAATCCATCGACCCGGGGACGGAGGATACCCTGCAACGGTGCCATCGGCTGCGGCACCGGGCAATGAACACCACCTTCGAGATGGTCATCGATCATCCTGACGGGGCCTACGCACGCCAGGCCGCCCGGGCCTCCTTTGACGAGCTGGACCGGCTGGAAACCTGCCTGAGCCGCTTCGTTGATGGCGGTGATATCAGTCGCCTCAACCGGGCTCCGGCCGGGCAATCGATCCACCTGGGAGCAGATGCCTGGGCCTGCCTGCACGAGGCCGTCGAACTGCACACCGTGACTTATGGAGCCTTCGATGTCTCCCTGGGGTCGGGCCTGCCGGCCCTCGTCCTTGATCCCAAATCGTCCAGTGTTCGAAAGGCGGCCGACCACACCGACATCGACCTCGGTGGAATCGGCAAAGGCTTCGCCCTCGATCGATTGGTCAGTCTCCTCGAGGACTGGGGGATCCGCCGGGCATGCCTCATCGGAGGCGGCAGCAGCATCCTCGCCCTCGACCCACCGGAGGGGATTGCGGGCTGGCCGGTCGGCCTGGGAACCGGCAGCAGTTCATTTCGCATTACCCTCTGCCAGGCCGCGCTCGGCGCCTCGGGCACGGGTAGCTTGGGCGAGCACATCTGCGACCCGGTCGATCCATCCCGAATGCTGCCGACCCGTCGCACCTGGGTCTGCGCCCGGAACGCCACCTGGGCGGACGCCCTCGCCACCGCGTTCATGGTCCTTGCTGAGGACAGGATCGACTCCATCTGCCACAACGTCGAAGAACTCGCGGCCCTTATCGAGCACGAGGAGCCCGCCGGCATCCGGCCATCACTCCACGGTCACCCCCCCCTGCGGAATCCGACCTGAGAAGACGACACTGGACGATGGCGGTCGATCCTCCAATCAGCCCCATGGGTCTTTCCACCTTCAATTCTCCGACCTTCAGACCGCCCCCTTTTTCTCAATGCAAGCCTCCATCCGACCCGCTACTCGCGCAGATCTCCCCGCCATCCTCGAGGTCTACAACCACTATGTCGCCCATTCAACCGCCACATTCGACCTCGAACCGCGCTCCGCCGAGGCCGGGACAATCTGGCTGGAAAACCGCAGCGACCGCCATCCTGTCCTCGTGGCCACGGTCGGGGACAAGGTTGTCGGGTGGGCCTCGCTGAGTCCCTGGTCGCATCATGGCGGGTACCAGAACACCGTTGAACTTTCCATCTATGTCCAACCCGGAATGACCGCCAAAGGCATCGGATCCCAACTGCTCCGCCGGATCCTAGAGGCAGGTGAAGATCTCGGACACCGGTGCATCATGGCCCGGATCAGCGTTGAAAACGACCGCAGCCGGGCGCTCCACCAGCGCAACGGTTTCGAAATCATCGGCATCATGCGCCAGGCCGGCGAAAAGCACGGCCGCCTCCTCGATGTCACGCTCCTGCACTACCTCACCTGAAGTGGAGCCACTGCGCTGCGCCCTGAGCCTGCCGAATCGCTGTGCCGCGGTCCCGTCCTCTTGCCCCTTCGCCCTTTGACCTCCGCAGTCTCAGAGCCTTCCTTCCATACTCTCCGCATAGCCGGTCAGTTCCGTATAGGCCGATCCGACCTCCTTGCCCGCTTCGTCAAGAACCCGGCCCGCCCCTTCCCAGTAGGCAATGCCGCCAATCCCTCCGGAAAGCTCCTGGACCCGCGCCAAGGGACGGACCTCGAAGACCACCTCGCGATCCGTCACCGGATCGGTCGTCCGGAGTCTGTAGGCGATCGGATAACGCCCGCCCGTCTGCGGGCTCTGCCACCAATCCAGCGCCTCCCACTGGAATTGATCGACGCCCAAATGGGTGACCATTCCGTCAGAACCCACCCAGGCCAGCGTCGAAAACGGATCCGAACGACCGTCCTCCAGCCGCAACCGATAGGCCATGATCTCCCGACCGTCCTCCAGCTGAATGCTCACCCAATCCCAGCCGACCTGACCTCCGGAAAGCTGACTGCTGCTGATCTCGTGGTCCATCCATGCCTGTCCCGTGACCGCGACCTCGGCACCCTCAATGGTGAGGACGCCCGACACGTTGAGGCGCGGAAAGGTGATATAGTGGCTGGCGGCGGTAGGGTCCGAACCCTTGCGGGAAACACCGTCCCGGCCGAAGAAGATCTTTGGTTTGGCCGGCACCAACTCGAGATTGAGGGAAGCCTCGGCCCGAACCGACGCCAGCAGGTGCATGCGTTCTTCAGAGGAATCCACCATCGTCAACGACCAGTTGCCATTCTGCAGATCAAGCGTCTCGGTCGAAGAAAACGCGTCCCATCCCTCCCGATTGAGGCGCTCCTCGTGCAGAAACTGCCCCGAGGCGATATCCAGCAGGGCGGAATGGGCCAGATAGAGGTCCGACGAACCGAACGCACCCCCGCGACTCTCCGGATGGTTTTCCCGAGGTCCCGCCTGTCGGAAGAACGTGGCCTGGAAACCATACCGTTTCCCCGCATCGGACCAAAGGTGCCCTGTCAGGTACCACCACTCGATCCGGAATTCCGGATGGCTTCCGTGATCCCGGGGAAAGACAAAGGAACGTCCGGGCTGAGGGACCGCAAAATCGTCCACCGTCCTCGGCAAGAGAGCCGGTTCCGCCGCCGGAAGCATCGAAGCCATCCACACGAATACCAACCCAAAGACAGTTACTCCGGTTCTGTTCACGACTTTGACCGTAAAGGGATTCGGCTGCTCGGCAACCCGCGCCGAAGTATTCCGGGCTTCCTTAAGATATCCGGTCATTCCGCGGGTCGGAATCCGGAAGGACCGCGGTCGGCGGGACCCATGGACTGCGGTGCCACGAACCGAAAAAAAGGGGTGCGGTCCACTCTTTTCCGTTTAGGATACATCTCCAGAAAATCATGATCGCCTCAATCACCTGGTTTCTTTTCAGCTCCCGGCTGCGCATCTTCCTGACCACTGCTTCAGTTCTGGTCGGCCTCTATGCCCTTGCCGGATTCGTCATCGTCCCGTGGCTGGCCCGCCCGCGCATCGTCGAAACCGTCTCGGAATTGACGGGCCGCGAAACCCGGCTCGATACCCTCAAGCTCAACCCGTTCTCTCTCTCCGGGACGATGGAAGGATTCGAAGTCACCGACACCGACGGGGAGAAGCTCCTCTCCTTCGATCGGGCCCACGCCAATGTCGAGATCTTCTCCTTTCTCTTCCGGGGCACCTACCACCTGAGCATTCTCGACCTCGCCCGACCCTATTTCCGCTTTCAGATCAACAAAGACGGTTCACTCAATGTCGCCGACCTCATCAACCAGGTAACCGCCATCGCCGACGCAGAACCGGACCCGGACTCTCCACCCAAGGTCCTCAAGATCGACGATTTCAAGGTCACCGATGGTTCGATCTCCGTTACCGACCTTTCGCGCTCGGCCGATTTCACCTCGGTCATTGCCCCCATCACTTTCGACATTACCGGCTTCCACACCGGCGGCGAATCCGACGCCCCCTACGCCTTCTCGGCCACCTCCGAATCCGGCGAAGCATTCTCCTGGAAGGGCTTTGTCGCCTTCAACCCCTGCGATCCAAGGGGGCATTCGTGATCAGCGGCTTCTCCATGCCGAAGTATGAGCCGTTCTACGACATTGTCCTCGAAACCAACATTGTCCGCGGAACCGTCGCAGTGACCGGAAACTACGAGTACTCCTCCGGAGCCGAAGGGGTGATGCGCCTTGAAGACGCCGCCATCACCATGGAGAACCTCGAGGTTGTCCGTGGTTCCGACCAGAGCCCCGTGCTTTCGGTTGCCAAAGGCTCGATTGCCGGCGCCAATGTCGACGCCCTCACCCGGCGGCTCGAGGTCGATGCCATCGTTTTCCAGGATGGCACCCTCAACGCAAAGCGGCTTCAAGACGGCCAGATCGACTTGATCACCCTGGTCAATGAATCCGTTTTCTCGCCCGGGTCGGTTGACGGGGAGACCGCTCCTCCGACCGCGCCGATCGATGCGGAGACGCCCTCCCCAAGTTATCATGTCCACTCGGTCAATCTGAATGGGTTCACCATTGAGTTGATCGATGAGACCGCGCCCACCCCGGCCGCATTCGATCTCGACAACGTCCGCCTCAGCGCCGTCGATATCCGCAGCGAGCCCGGTGAACCGGTCACCGTGAGCCTGGGAGCGGAGGTCCGGTCGGGCGGATCAATCACCGTGGACGGAACCGCCATCGTCCAACCGATCAGTTCAATGCTGACTCTCAAGATCGCAGACCTCGCCCTGAAGCCCGGAAATCCCTATCTCAAGGAATTCGCCGACATCGCCCTTGCGGGCGGACGACTGACGGTAACCGGACAGGCCATTGCGAACCTCGAAGGTGATAAACCCGCAGGCGGCTTCCAGGGTGACATCCAACTGAATGCGATCCGTCTCGTCGGTGGCGATCTCGAACAGGATCTCGTCACCCTGACCCGGATGGATTTCCAGGGGCTGAAGGCCGAACTCGAACCGATGTCCGTCGAAATCGGATCGATCACCCTGGTCGACCCCCGAGCCACCATCCTGATGAATGAGGACGGTTCCATCAACCTGCTGCAGGCACTTCGAGTAAGCCGGGACGAGACGCCGGCCGAGGAGACGGAGAGCGAAGCGGAGCCGTCCACCGCCGAAGCCTCCGACGCACCCACCGGGCTGGTCCTGCCTTTCCCGATCACCATCGGGGCGATCAATCTCGAAAACGCCGGAGCCCTCGTCACCGACCGCTCGGTTACGCCGTCCGTCACCATCGGCATGGAGACTCTCTCGGGAACCATCTCCGGACTCTCTTCTGAAGAACTCGCCCGGGCCGACCTCGACCTGGCCGGCAGCCTGACCGGCGGCACCCGGCTGGCCGTCACCGGCAAGATCAACCCGCTGATTGAGGATCGATACAGCGATGTGGCCATGACCTTCAAGGACTTCAACCTGACCGCCGTCAGTCCCTATTTCGGCAAGTACGCCGGCTACGCCCTCCAGAAAGGGAAATTGTCCTTCGACTTCAAATACAAGATCTCCCAGGCGGACCTCGAGGGAGAAAATATCGTCGTCATCGACCAGTTGACCCTCGGCGAGAAGGTGGAAAGCGAGGACGCCCTCAAGCTGCCCATCCCGCTCGCCATCTCCCTGATGAAAGACAGGGACGGCGTCATCAACCTCGATATTCCGGTATCCGGGAATCTCAATGATCCCGAATTCGGTTTCGGCCGCGTCATCACGGCTGCCATCGTCAATGTCATCACCAAACTGGTGACTTCGCCGTTCTCGATGCTCGGCGGTCTGATTCCGGGCGGATCGGATGTCGACCTCAGCTTTGTCAGCTTCCCGGCCGGGAGTATCGAACTGGACGCCGAAGCCTCGAAAAAAATCGAGGTGCTCGCGAAAGCGCTCAACGAGCGCCCCACCCTCAATGTCGAGATTGTCGGCGGTGCCGGAGGAGCGGCCGAAGCCACTCTGCTCAAGACGAGTCAACTCGACGACAACCTGCGCGTCATCCGCTGGCGCGAACTGAAGGACGCCGGAAACAAAGCCATCATCCTGGATGAAGTCGTCCTCACCCCTGAGGACCGGGATCGTCTCGTCGTCCACGCCTTCAACCTGACCTTCCCCGATGAGGCGGTCGACCCGGGGGTCACTTCCGCCAAGACCTCCGGGAAAGCACCAAGACCGTCGACACCGGCAACCGCTGCCGCCGCGCCAGCCGCCGGGGAACCCGCAAAATCGGAAGGTGGCGGGATCTTCGCCTATCTCGGCCGGGTGTTTTCCGGCAAGTCCGGCTCCTCGGATTCGCAGCCGTCGGGGACTCCGGCACCCGCTCCGGTTGCCGAGCCCGTTCCTGAACCCGGACCCTCCGACATCGCCGTCCCCGAACAGACCGACGCCGCGCCTGCTCCCGACCTCACGGTCACCCAGATGGAATCCCGCCTCCTCGAGACCCTCCAGGTCGCCGATGAAGATCTGAGAAAACTCGCCGACGCCCGCGCCGAAGCGATCCGGTCGTCCCTCGAAACCGTCGGTGGGATCTCGCCCGACCGGCTCTTCGTGGTGGCACCGGAGGATCCCGCGGCCCTGTCGGCCCAGTCCGGCGAACCGCGCGTCAGCTTCAACCTCGAATGAACCCCCGCGGGCCGTCCGGGTGCCGCCGACCGTGCCGATCGCGATCAAAAACAAACCGTAGTATAGACCGTATTCTTTTTCATCATGAAACAAAACGTAGTCTGCTACGTTTTGTTTCATGACCATCCGCCTCCCCTCATGCGCCGATTTCTCATCGCCCTTTTCCCCCTCCTGCTCGGAGGATGCCTCGGCCTGCCGGAGAACATCGAACCCGTCCGCGGGTTTGAACTCGAGCGTTACCTGGGGAAATGGTACGAAATCGCCCGCCTCGATCATTCGTTTGAGCGCGGACTTGAACAGGTGACGGCCGAATATTCGCTGCGCGAGGACGGCGGGGTCAGGGTCCTCAACCGTGGCTATTCCGTGACGAAGGGCGCATGGAAGGAAGCCGAGGGACGGGCCTACTTCGTCGAGGAAGAAACATTGGGCTACCTGAAAGTCTCCTTCTTCGGGCCGTTCTATGGGTCCTACATCGTCTTCGAATTGGACGAAGCGGACTACCAGTATGCCCTGGTCGCCGGCCCGAGTACCGATTACCTCTGGTTGCTTTCGCGGACCCCGACCATGGATGCCGGTCTGATGAAGGAACTGCTGGAAACCGCCCGCAGCAGGGGTTTCGACACGGACAAACTGATTATCGTGAATCAGGACGGCACCGGAAGAGAGTGAAACGGGAGCGCATCATCCACCTCCGGACTGTCCCGCCATCATGAACACGCTGATCATCGGAGGGAGCGGCCATCTCAGCGGAACCCTGGCACTGGTCGCCCTCGGCAAAGGGCATACCGTCTGGATTGTCACCCGGGGAAACAAGCCCGTTCCCGAAGGCGTCACCCCGCTCATCGCCGATCGTAAAGACCACACCGCCCTGAGCGCGGTCATCGCTGGTCAGGACCAGGTCTGGGACCTTGTTGTTGACTGCATCTGCTTCGACGAGGCGGACATGCGCCATGACATCGAGCTTTTCCGCAGCCGGGCGCGCCATTTCGTCTTCGTCTCCACGGATCTTGTTTACCATCCATCCCGCCGCAGGTTTCCCCAACCGGCAGAGACCGGGGACTATGTGCGACCGGAAGACGCCCTTCCAGCCTACGGATTGAAAAAGCGGGAATGCGAAATCGCTCTCCAGAATGCCGATACCGGCGGGATGGCCTGGACCATCGTGCGTCCCTGTCACATCTACGGCCCCAGGTCGGAGCTCGGCTGCCTTCCCATGCACCAACGCGATCCCCGGATCATCCATCGCATCCGCGCCCGCGAAGCGATCCGTCTGGTCGGCGGCGGACGTTTCCTGCAGCAGCCGATTCGAGCGGACGATCTCTGCGAGACAATCCTCAGCGCGAGCGGAAACAGGAAAGCCGCGGGAGGCATCTTCAACACAGCGGGACCCGACATCATCGAATCGTGGCACTACTACCGGATCATCGCCGACACGCTGGGAGTTCCCCTCGAGATCGAGGATCTTCCGGTGGCCTCCGCCCTGGCTGAGCACCCCGAACTTGCGCCTTCTCTCTGCCACCGGATTTACGACCTCAGTCCGCTCGCGGCCGCCGGCCTTCATGTTCCCGCGACTCCCATCGAGATCGGACTCCGACTTCACATCAATGGTCTTCTGGAGCGCCAGTCATGAGCTACGTCGAATTCAGGGATTCGATCCAGGCCGACCTGAAAAGGAGCCCCTCCGGGAAGACCTGGAAGGAACTTCAGCAGTCACTGAACCTCCCCTACAAACGCCCGTGCCCGGAATGGGTCGGCCGACTGGAGCGGGAGATCGGCCTCCTCCGGGATGCCCGGCGTGGCTCTGCCCTTGTCTGGAGAGTCGCTTTGCCGTGACCTGAGTGGCCTTTCCTCCCGGCCGTTCATTTCGCCCCGATCCTCAAATCTTTCGCCTTTCACCTCACCAGTTCAATCAACCCTGCAAAATGGAATCGCTACGAAAAGTCCTCGTCCTGGACAATGAAATCCAGGCCCAACTCATGGGGGGAATTCTGACCGAGCGTGAGATTCCCCACTTCATCCGAAGCTACGATGACCTCGCCTACGGGGGGATTTTTCAATCGCAGAAGGGCTGGGGCCAACTCGAAGTCCCCGAGAGCCTCCATGCCGAAGTCCGGGCGATCTTCGACGAACTGAATCAGCAGGAGTAAATGACCCCCACCAGAAAGTTCTTCCCAGCCTGTGGACCGATTCCACGGAGACCAGTCGGAGCCCGTTCCGCATAAACCCGAAAACCAGGAGAGAGACCATGGACCTCAACCAATTCATCGTATTCATCATCATCGGAGGCGTGGCCGGATGGCTGGCCGGTCTGATCATCAAGGGAGGAGGCTTCGGCATTCTCGGCAACATCATCGTGGGCGTCCTCGGTGCCGTCCTTGGTGGATGGCTCTTCGGAGTCCTCGGAATCTCACTCGGCGGCGAGTGGATCGGCCCGATCGTCACCGCCACCGCCGGTGCGGTCGTCCTTCTCTTTGTCATCGGCCTCATCCGCAAAAAGCCCTGAGGCGTGCTCCGGACGCCACGGTGGACGATCGATCACCGCGTTCTGATGAAGGTCATCATTGGAGCCGGCGATCAGCGATAGGACGGCTGGATCGCCACCCAGGTCGACGAACTGAACCTCGTCGCCGAGGAATCGTGGAAACGGTTTTCGGCGAAGCAGGGGCGGAGGCGTTTCTCTGTGAGCCTGTGCTGGAACACCTGACCCTTGAGGAGGGAGCGATCGCCGCAGGGACACTCTTCGAATACCTGAAACCGGGCGGCTTTGCCCGGATCGCCGTGCCCGATCGACATTTCCCGGATGAAGACTACCAGCGAATGGTGCGGCCGGGAGGGCCGGGACCCTCGGATCACCCCGCCGCAGACCACAAGATCGTCTACGGTTACCGAGAACTGACCCGGGTCTTTGAAAACGCCGGATTTGAGGTCAGACTTCTGGAATACCACGACGAGAATGGGAACTTCCAATTGCACGATTGGGATCCCGACATTGCTCCGGTCTATCGCTCATCGAAGCTCGACTCACGAAACCAGAACGGCAGAATCGTCACTCATCATCGACGCAGTCAAACCGCCGGCATCATGAACGCGGCATCGACGCACATACGTTCATTTGAATCCGCTCCACGGGTGCATGAGGGAGAAAAGGTCGTCTTTGAGCGATTCGACTCCAGGAACCCTGCCTGGTTCTTCGGACGCGACCCGAACGCCGTTGAAGGCTATTTCCCGACGGACTGGTTTCTCATCAACCAAGCCGATGGAACCGCGACTGCACGCCGCAGTTATGATGGCATGGAACTGTCGGTGAGCGCCGGTGATGCCATTGCACTGGAAGAGGAATACGGTGGCTGGGTACTTGTCACCTCGGGTGAACATCGGGGCTGGATTCCCAAGGCGTGCCTGCCGCCGGAGAACCTGCCGTCTCACCGACCTGACCGATGAAAATCAAAACCCTCCCGGAGGCACGCAGGTTCGTGAAGCAGGTGCGCCTCTGCAGTCTGTTTTCTGACAAGACGGGAAGCCTTCCGTCTCTCTGGGACGCCGTCGACCTGCCCGATCGTCGGCCCGGCGAGAGCGGCTGGGGAGAAAAAATCGGCGCGGTCTGGAATTGGAAGAACCGTCTGCCCGCGGAATACCCGGATGAGATCTTCTACGGAAAGATCAAGGGAGGATCCGCCGTTCTCATGACCCTCGACTACCTCCGGGATGTCCATTACCCGGAAGCACACAAGGAGCTTCACGACTGCCGTCGACTTGCCCGGCAGATCTACGAAGTGATCCGAACCGATCTCCTCGATACCACTGCACTGCGGAAAGAATCCATCGCCCGATTCAACTGCACCAAGAGTCGATTCGATACCGCACTGAAGGAACTCCAGATCACGTTGAACATTGTCCGCTCCAATGATCCTGACGCGGAAAGAGACACCTGGGTCCGCTTTCAGGAAATCTACCCGGAAATCTACGACCACCACCATCCGGGACGGTAGATCACGTTCGCATCGGCCCCGTGCGGCGGCCTGCATGCAGGCCACCCAAACTCACCCGACAATCTGTCCACCCACGACCAGACCGTCGGTCGGCGGTAATCCGGCAACCCGTCGACCCCGTGAATGCCGTCCATGATCAGCCGGTCTTCAACGCATCGCCCGCCGCCTCTTGACGGATCCATCAGGATCCATGCGTGAATACCTCAGCGGTTTCCATTTGTTGAAGGTAAAGGAAACGTGTCGTCCACCCGTTCAATCCATTCCGCAAGTTGAGCCTGCAACTGACCACGGCGTCGGTGGCTTGACCGGTAATAGGCCAGGTTATTCAGTTCGAAGGGATCCGCGTTCAGGTCAAAGAGGACCCACGGTTGATTCTCGAAACACGCATACTTCCAACCATCCTCGGTTATGAGGCCCCGCCAGGGTCGATCCACACAGTGGCCGAATCTAGAGGGCCGGCAGTATTGCAGATAGGCGCTATCCGGAGGTCGGGCGGCCTCACTGGTGGTCCACGAAATCTGGGGAGCGTAATTGAACCCTTGCATGGCGGCCGGTGGTTCGATTCCACAGAGGCCAAGCGAGGTTGCCGCGACATCGACATGATTGATGGGGTGGTTAAGGACTTGAGGCTTCACGAGCCCCTCGGTTTCATAAAATGGAATTCCTCCCAACCACGAAGGGGATTTGCAATGATTCTGATAGACGCTTGTTTTTCGCATCTGTCCGTGGGATCCCAACATTTCTCCGTGATCGGAAAAAAACATTAGAATGGTATTCTCGAAAAGCCCCAGCCGGTCCAACGCGTGACGAATACGGCCAAGATTGTGGTCGAGGTTCTCAATCATCGCGTAGTAACCGGCCAGTTGCCTGGAGGCCTCGCGGCGGATCGTATCATAGGGCGGCACATTGGGACGGAGTTGGATCGTTCCCGGCGTATGCCGTTGCATCCAGTGTTCAGGGGCGATGAACGGATTATGTGGAGGGATCACCGAGAGAGCGCAAAAGAAGGGAGGTGAACTGGCCTGTCGGTCCGGATGCCTGTCCCTGCCCACACGCGCCGGTACGGATTGTTCTTCGAGATACCGAATCAACAGACTGGTCATTTCGTCGGTCTCGTACCCCTTCAAACGAAAATGATCCACCTCGGTTCCGTCTCCATCATGTCCGTGCACCCAGCAATCAAAGGGCACAAGGTTGTTTTCGTACCCCATCCAGCGCTTGAACCCTCCCCGGCGGTTGCGGGGAACGGTATGGAACGCGGCCCGCCCCACTTTTTCCTTGAACCCGTCGATGTGCCACTTGCCAAACCAGGCGGTGTCATACCCGGCTGCATTGAAGGCGTCCGCTACGGTGGGCATTCCGTCTGGAAGTGGATCTTCGTGGCCCGGGACGCACTGATGAGGATAGCGCCCTGTCAGCAGCGATCCACGAAACGGGCTGCACAGCGGAGTTCCCGCCACGGCGTTCCTGAAGACGGTGCCTTCCGCGGCCATCCGATCCAGATTGGGCGTGTGAAGATTGGGGTCTCCGGCAAAACCTGTCGCACATCCGCGATGCTGGTCGCCAAATACCCAGATAATGTTGGGACGTTCAGTCATAGACCCCTTCTCTTCTCCAAATATCCATCATGAGGGCATACCTGTGAAGCGGCAATCCGGTGAAAATGCAATTACTGGTGCCGAAAATATAACCTCCTCCAGGCAGACCTTCCCGCAATGAACGCCGGACGTCCTCCACCACCTCCTCTTCCGTTCCACTCTGCAGGAGCCCACAGTTCACGTTCCCGATCAGACACACCCTCCCAGTGACCAGGCGCTTCATCCGCGCCAAATCCACCCCCCCCTGCGGATCGAGGCTGTGCAGAGCGTGTGGGTTCGCATCAAGCAGATCGTGAACGATCGGCATGATATTGCCGTCGGTGTGTTTGATCACGTAGAAACCCATATCCCTGTAGCCCTTGACGAGCTGATGCAGAAAGGGAGTCACAAACTCCCCGAACATGGCAGGAGAGAGAAACGGGTTGTCGTTGAAGCAATAATCCGCGCAAAGGCAAAATCCGTCAACCAAACCCCATTCCTTTATCGTGCCGGCACGAGCCAAGGCCGCATCGACCCGTCGCTGCGCCTCGTTCTTCATCGCCTCCGGCTCATCCGCAAGTCGGCTGACAAAATCCATCATCTCGGCCCCGGAGGGGATCGCATAGGTGGCATCCCCGTGCAGAAGGACCAGATAGTCGAGATTGGACAATTCCCTCAGGTGCAGGACAGAGAGGCGAAGATCCTCCTGGCACCAACCGCCAGGCGCATGGAAGAGGATTCCCGCCTGTTCGAACCGACGGGCCACGGCGAGGTGCAGGTCCGCCACGTCCCTCCGGTGGAGATCCTGCTCCGCCGCCGACATCTGCAGCCACTGGCGGTAGCATCGATGGGACGGATGGATTCTCCCGAATGCCTCCATCGTCAGCAGGAAACTCAACTCAAAATGTGGCACCCGTCCGTTCGGCGGCCCACAACAGAGAGCGTTGATCATTGAATCTCTCGAGTCATGCCATCGCGAAGCCCCAAATCCCGGACTATCGCTCGCCCGTTGTCTTCGCAGCCAAGGACCGCTTCATGGTCCGATTGAATCCCGACAGGGTCAGTTGTTCATTGGGATGGTGGTGGCATTCATCCATCCGGTCGTCGCCCGAGTGCAACTGGGCGAGAACCGTCTTGCGAATCCGGGCGGATCGGTTCGACATCGACCCGTGAAGCGTGAAATAGTGGAAGAAGAGAACATCCCCTCTCCTGCATTCGACCGGAACAGCCTTTTCAAGTGGATAGTCGCTCAACGTCTTGCTCGGGTTTTTTCCATCGGACTCTTCCATTCGCCCCAGTCGATGTGTTCCAGGGTAGACCCGAAGACAACCCATCTCCTCGCTGGCATCTGAGACATGCACAACTCCGGCGATCATCGTGTCCTTTTGCATCGGGAAATAGGACCAGTCCTGGTGAATGGGAAAGGGAGCGCCTTTCTCGGCGGGTTTCTGAAAAAGCTTCGAATGATGCAGGATAATATCCCGACCGAGAATCTCCCGGGCAACGGAGAGGAAACGAGGATGTAACCACGCTTGCATCCAGGCGGCGGAGAACTTCTGCACGTTATGGGTGTGGTAGAGTTCGGTGACCTGTCCCTGGTCAATCTGGTCGACCGCACTCCCTTTCCAGCGCGCGTTAACCGCTTCTCCGTTGTCCCTGAGTTGGTCTACAATCGCATCAAAGTGTCTTTCCAGCTTGTCCATTTCGGCCGTGGAGAAAACCCTCTCCGCGCGATAGAAGCCGTCCCTTTCAAATTGTTCTTTGATTGAAGAATCCATTTTCGTCAGCCCTCTTTCTTGGTTTACCCTGAGATGATGGAAAATCATACCATCCAATCACAAACAGGGCTATTGCATCACCGGTCAAATTATTGACTATTTCGGCCAATGATACCGTTCCTCGATCCGGTCGAATGGCAGGAAAACTATGGACGATTCCTCCTCAACGCACGAACCGGAGGCTATTGTTCGTTTGACCAGAACCCGACCAATGGCCTTCACTCTCACGACTTCCACGAGGTTTGCCTGATCACGGCTGGAAGAGGAAACTATCGCTGCGAAGGAGTCGACTACCCCCTGCAGCCGGGGGATGTCATCCTGGCCCTGCCCAACGCCAAGCACGAGATTTCCTCCATGCAGACACGGGACCTTCAGCTCGTTTTCTTCGCGTTTGTTATTCATTCCGGCCACACCGGGTCCTTCTCAGGAGAGCGGGAGAGACTCATATCCAGTATCCGGAACTCAACGCGCGTTCACGCCGGCGGTCACCGCCGGCTTCTAGGGTATCTGCAGATTTTCAGCCGGGACCTGGAAATGAACTGGGTGGTCACGCGTGCGCTCGGATCCTTCCTGACTGAGCTGCTGTCCTCCTTTTCGCCCAGCCGACCCGAAAACGAGGGTACTCTGGAAAAAGCCAGCGTCGCACGGGCGGTCGACTATATTGATGTCAACATCCGCAATCCGATTCAGGTGGCCGAGATCGCCGGGGCGATCGGAATCTCGGAAAGGTCCTTGCGACGGTATTTCTCGCGCCTCCTCGAGAAGACCGTGATCGAAGTCATCAGGGAAAGAAAACTCAACCGGGCCTCCGCCCTGTTGCTGATGAATTTCGACATCGGTTCCGTCGGCAAGATCATCCACATGGAGCCCTCCCACTTCAGCCGGACATTCAAGAAACAGTTCGGGGTCAGCCCGAGGGAGTTCCAGAAAGCACACCGTCGACAGACTCCACCGAAAAGCCCTGTCGTCCGTTGCCTTCCCCGGGACTGACCGATTGTAGTGCCCGGCTTGCCGTTGATCATCTCTGTTCTGCTCCCATGCCGAATGCCCGCCCATCCGTGGCTTTTAGGAGAGTAGGATCTTTTCGAAACAAAAAATGACAATTTCGCAACTAGCGTTTCGTTTGTACTCGATCACTATCCAATAGTGCGCCATGTTGCGGGACTTTCCCGATCCGATTTCCCATGCAGTCCGAGCCGAATGAAGGACCGAGAAAAGAGAAGACAATTGGAATGCGCGATTCATCCCTCATCCCACTCCCACAACACGCGAAGCGGCTCGCGGGCACCACCACGCTGAGTGCCGGCACAACAATCGTATATCCGCCCGGAGCCCGGGAACTTGAACCCGCTGCCCGCCACCTGCAACTCTGGTTGGGAGATCGGACGACCGGACTGCCCCAGCCGCCAACTTGCAGGGAGATCCATCTGACCACCGAACCGGCGCTGGCGGCTGAAGCCTATGACCTTTTCGCCACACCGGAGAGAATCGCGATTCGCGGCGGGGATGCGGCCGGTGTCTTCTACGGCCTACAGACCCTCAAGCAGATGACCCGGCCCTGGACAGGCGGGCAAGCGGGCCTGACTCTTCCCTGCGTCGAGATCAACGATGCCCCCGCCTTTTCCTATCGGGGAATGCACCTGGATGTCGTCCGGCATTTTTTCCCGGTAACATTCATCAAGAAGTACATCGACCTGCTGGCCGGCTACAAAATGAACCGGTTTCACTGGCACCTGACAGACGACCAGGGATGGCGGATCGAGATCAAGCAGTACCCGAGACTTCAGGAAGTCGCCGCCTTCCGCAGGGAGACAATGATCGGCCACCTCGACGATCAAC